>PNKB01000140.1 GCA_013997645.1 Cyanobacteria bacterium PR.3.49 | reverse complement strand
AATTTCCACGGTCAAGTTCATGAAAGCCCAGGTTTATGAGCATTTCAACAAACGAGAGCTGGCCATCAAATACTATCGTGAGTCACTCGACAACTCGGAGTTCAGTTCGCTTCGTCAATTCAAGCTGGCTGAGGCTTTGAAGAAGGGCAAGCAGTACAAGGAAGCCGAGGAGATTTATCGCAAACTTTTAAAGACTTTCTCCGATTTGCCAGACGCCAAGCTGGGATTGGCTCTCTGTCTAATTGCACAGGATAAAGATTCAAAAGAAGGGCACCAAGTTTTGGCGGAAACGGTTATATTGTGTGAGGCGCTGATGAAGACTCGCGAGCCTGGCAAGGTCGCCTCGGCAAAGAGAATTCTCAAAGACCTCCTGGAAGCCGACCCCGGTAATGCGGCGGCGAAACAGCTTCTTGGGCAGTAAGCGCCCGGAATCCACTGTGCCGCCGTGGGTGGCAATTCGCTTTCGAGGTGTTGGTGATGCTTAAGGAAAAGGACCTATTGGAAGCAGCGGCGGTAGAAGAAATCGCTATCGACGGCTTCGATTTCATCGAGTTCTATGTAGGCAACGCGTTGCAAGCTGCTTACTACTATGAGCGCGGATTCGGTTTTGACCTGGTTGGTTACAGCGGGTTGGAAACAGGCAGTCGCGATCAAGTTTCCTATGTGCTCAAACAAGACCACGTCTATCTTGTCCTTACCGGCGCCTTGAAACACGACCACAATGTCGCCGAGCATGTGCACTTGCACGGAGACGGAGTAAAAACTATCGGTCTGAGAGTGCGCGATTGCAAAAAGGCTTACGAAACTGCCATCGCCCGCGGTGCCAAGAGCGCAAAAGAACCGCAAGTGGTTGAAGATGAGAATGGCAAATATATTTCGGCTTCTGTGTACACCTATGGCGAAACACTTCATACATTCGTCGAGCGCAAAGACTACAAAGGTTTTGCTCCCGGATTCAAGCCAGTGGATAGAAAATATGCCGATAATGCCAATGAAAATAAGGTCGGCTTGGCTGCAATCGATCACGTTGTAGGCAATGTTGAAATCGGCCGCATGGAGCACTGGGTCGAGTTTTATCAAAAGGTATTTGGCTTTTACGTCTATCAATATTTCGACAAAGAAGACATCAGCACACAGTATTCTTCGCTTGTGTCTAAGGTAATGGCCAACAAATCCGGTTCGGTCAAACTGCCTATTAATGAGCCTGCAGAAGGTGCACGCCGCTCTCAGATTCAAGAATATCTGGACTATTACACTGCACCTGGTGTCCAACATATCGCCATTGCAACTCGCGACATCATCAAGACAGTTGCCGAGCTGCACAAGCGCGGTATTCAATTTTTGAGCGTGCCACGCAGTTATTATGATGCGCTGCCTGAGCGCGTCGGCGAAATCGATGAAGATATCGAAGAGTTGGCGAAATTGCACATTCTTGTAGACCGCGAGTCTGATGGTTATCTCTTGCAGATCTTCACCAAGCCCGTGCAAGACAGACCGACGCTTTTCTTTGAAGTGATTCAGAGAAAAGGCGCCAAAGGTTTCGGCAAAGGTAATTTCAAAGCATTGTTCGAATCTATCGAACGCGACCAGGCTGAGAGAGGAAATCTCTAAACTGCTTCAATAACTCCGCATTTCCCCGCGGTATTATGACCGTGCGCTCTAGCTCGCGCCGTTTCCTTAGGTTGCTTAGTTTTTTCGGGCTTATGCTTTTGAGAATCACTTTTGTGTCGCCGTACATGAAGGATGTAGTTTTGCCGGTGAAATAGAAAGTCACTTCATTTTTTCCGGGTGTCTGTACGCCTGCAAAAGTTGGGTCGTCCACATCTTCTATCAGCTGATGTCCGAATGCCTGTGCCTTGAGTCTAGCCACTTCTACAATAGATGGGCGTGGAGTAACTGCGTCTCCTTTCATGTACAGACCTCTAGTAAGTCGAACAATTCTTTCTCTTTTTTCCAAGTCGGAGAGAGCCATATCAATTGAGCCTCTTGAGCCCAACGAATTTAAGTCTGTATTTTTAAAAACTTGCCTTTCACTAAGTTGATTGATGTACCTACGAATAAAAGCTTTCATGGACATCGACCCTTCCTCCTCGCTTGTACATATACAGACTTAGACGAGTTCCAAAACAAAAAAGTTCAATCGGTATTGAAAATTTGCGTGGTGCAGCACCAAATTTTTGATGAATAACCCTTTAGATTTTTTCGAATTTTTCTAAAGACCTGAAGCTCTTGAAAGACCCAGTGTGTGACGGTTTCAATTTTTGGAAGCGTAATGGAATAATGCTGTAAATTTTTCGGCGCAGACTGGCTAAGGCTTTCCAGTTCTAAAGCCGTTTAGAAAAATTCCAAAATTTCTCAATCATTTTGGGATGACATTTCCACAAGTGGCAACTACAATTTGAAAAATCAGCTGGTCCTTTGGCGCTTGGACTGAAGCTCTTTTACGTGCAAATCGGTGATCAATGAAGTGAGGTAATTGCCCTTCTTCCACATCAGCTGCGAGTATTCGCGGAGTGCTGCAATCACATCCGGATTGGACTCACCAAGCTCGGCCTGCATTTGCGGAAGTGCTGTTTCATACAAATATCTAGCCCTTTTGTAGTGCTCTTGCTGAAAATGCACAAAGCCAAGTAATCGAGTGGTGGCAGTCAGACTTCCACTATTTTGATTATCTTCTTTCCAGACGTTCAAAGCTTCTTCGTACGCTTTTTCTGATTGTGGGTAAAGTCCGCGCAATCTGTAGCAATCTCCCAGACGGCATAGAATAGCCGCGCGTCTGGCTGCCTGTCCGTCTCGGGTCTCTTTGAATTTTTTGAATTCCTTGAGCAAAGTCTCGTAGTAGGTGACTGCTTCACCATATCTTTCACTCGCATAGAGCGCATTTGCGAGTCCTTCACCGATGTGAGTAAACATGGCATGAGTTGTCGATTCGCTTTTCTTCATCGCATTTGGATCTTGCAACTCTGCACGATCTGCAACTTTAGGATAAAGGTCGCTATAGACATCCGCCGCGGCCACCCAATCTCCGCTTTTGGCAAGAGTTTTTGCATAATTCCATTGCGCGTCCAAAGTGTCGTCCGACTTTTCTCCATCAGTTGCTTTCAACGATTCAAAAATGTGTTTTCGATGAGGAGCGGCTTCTCTGAAATGACCATTCTCTTCATGTGCCAGCGCTAGAAATTGTTCGCAATTCAGATATCGAGGCGAGTCCTTTCCTTCCGTCAATCCATAAGCTTTTAAATTGCGTTGCATCATGCCGACGGTGGTGCCGTAAGATGATTTCTCTTTAGGCGGAATTTCGTTGACACTCCATGCCGATGCTGCACGCGGTGGAGGCTCTCGAGTGTCTTTGAAATAAATGCTCAGATACTGCACTGCCAACAGTCCGGCAACAACAACCGCAGCCGAAAGTAGCCACAACAATTTTCTTTCGCGTCCAACAAAAGGTGCAATTTTGAGACGCAACAATTCCAATTTGAGCTTAGCGTTAGTAAGCCAACCTGCTTCCATTTCGTCGAGAAATTGATGCAGTTCCGACGCCAGTTCATCCATGCTCTGGTGCCGCATGGATGGCTCTTTATGCAGAGATTTGAAAACAATCGCTTCCAATTTCTCAGGTACTTTTTTATCCGGGCAGGCTTCGGAAAATGAAGGTGGCACTTCTTTCAATTGCTTGTACAAAGTCTCCATGAGATTGCCGCCGACGATGGGCGGCTTTCCTGCGATGACCTCATACATCAAGCAACCCATCGAATAGATATCGGCGCGCGCGTCCACTTTCTCGCCGCGGCATTGTTCCGGACTCATGTAAAACGGACTGCCGAACACCTCGCCTGTTTTAGTCAGATGGAGGGATTCTCCACCATCTTGCGGGATCAATTTTGCAATGCCGAAGTCGACAAGCTTAACCACATCAACAAGCGGATTCTGGTGGATAAGAAGCACATTGCTCGGCTTTAAGTCGCGGTGCAAAACCTTGTTGTTATGTGCGCATTGGAGGGCGTCGGCTATCTGCACGAAGATGGCAATCGAGCGTTCGAGAGCCAACCCGCGCAGCATTTTTATGGCGTCGTTAAGTGGTGTTCCTTCCAGATAATCCATGACGATATACGGCACATTGTCTTCGCCGGCGCCAAAGTCGTAGATGGTGACGATGTTGGCGTGACTGAGACTGCTTGCGGCTCTTGCCTCTTGCTGAAAACGCTGGAATGAAATGGGGTCGCTCACCAAATGCGGTAGCAATAGTTTTACGGCTACAGTTTTGCCAAGCATTTTGTCTGCAGCTTTGTAGACGACGCTCATGCCGCCCTGTCCGATAAAAGATTTCAATTCATAACGCTGCGCCAAGGTGACGCCGACCAGCGAATCCATGCGATTGCTGATGATGGTTGCATCTTGAGGAATGGTGGTGGGTCCGAAGTTATGTGCTGGCTCGGTGGGCTTTAATTTCACATCATCCGCATCGGGCGGCGTGGAAAGAAAAGCAGACTCAGCTCCGGCAGGGAACTGCTCCGCTTTCGAGCGCGCTTGGTCGATTTTTTCCTTCTCTTCAGACATCCGAAAAGCCAAGCTCTGCTTGACCGATTACCTCTTGTTCACTTACCTCATTCAGGTTATATCCAAACCGCCCGGTCTGTTTTGTGCGATGATAGCAAGTCAGTTGTCACCACCAAACTTCTCAGTTTTTGCAATGATTTCTAGAACAATTCTTGCCGCTGCAACTTTGCTCGTCGTCGCAGGTACAGCCATTTTTGAAGCACCCTCTGTGTTGGCTGCGCCTTCTGAATCGGGCTGGATTATTGATCAGCACAGCGAAGAGCGCGGACGTACGAATATCAAATGGACCGACAAAAGCATGGTTTTGACCAGCAAATTGATGTCCGCGATTCTCGTTGCGCCGAAGTTTGATGCGACGTTTTTCAATGAGAGCACGCGCAAATATGTGCTGATACCGCACGCCGACTGGGCTAAGCGCTATGCGCCTGGAAAAAAGGCGATCAAAGGACCCTTCCCGGGGGAAGTAATTGCCGGCTATAAAACCAGCAAATACACATGGCCGACCAAAAATCCGCATAAAAGCGTCGAGCTCTGGGCGACGAAAGACCTGCCCATGAGCCCGCCATTGCAAGAGTTTGTTTCCAGCACAATTGGTATTCCCCCCGCTATCGGCATGCCGCTCAAAATGGTCACTAAATTCGATGACCGCCCGTCCAGAATGGACATGGAAACTAAGGCGATCAAGAAGTCAAAGATTCCCAAGACCGCCTTCGAATTGCCCAAGGGGTTCAAGAAGGTTAAAAACGAGATGGAGCTTTTGCTTGGCGGTGACGAAGACAGCGACATCAACTCGTTTATCAAGTAGAGACAAGTCCAAAACGCGTAGACGGTAGGCTCTTATTAAGCATTTAGAGTTGCCATATATGGTTTGCTTTGTATTTGGCGTGGTATTGAATGTTCAACTCCCTTGCAGCACTTGAGGTGCCCTCTCTGTGGCTTCCATTTTGGTAATCGAGGACGACGAGGACCTGTCATCGACAATGGTCGAATGGCTGGTTTTCAATCAGCATGACGCTGAGGCGGCGCTTACCGGCGAAGAAGGATTGGCGCGCATGACCGAGAAGCTTTTCGACGTTATCATCCTGGATTGGCAGCTGCCTGGGATGGTCGGCATCGATGTGTGCAAAGCTTATCGCGAACAGGGGGGCAAAGCGCCGGTCCTCATGCTCACTGGGCGGCGAGATCCGACCGAGAAAGAAGCCTGCATGAAAGCAGGCGCCACGGAGTTTCTTCCCAAGCCTTTCCGGCTGGAGCAGCTCAGCAACCAGATTCAGAAAGTCCTTGAATTGGCAGGAACGAAGTAGAGATTGGCAGTCACGAAGTAGCAAAGCGCGCGCAGCGAAGTAACAGTCACCCCTTGCAAGAGTTGTTTAGATGGAAAGCTGGCTTCCCAGGATGACCCAAAAGAAAGCGGAGTTCATCGCCAAAACGCGAGACCGCTTGACTGAGATGGAAGGGCTTCTTTCTACGCTCACATACAGACCTGCCGATGCCGCCATCATCAAGCAATTGGCCGGCCATTTCCACCAATTGGCGGGCGGCGGTGGAATTTATGAACTCGACGACTTGTGCATGTATGCACAGTTCGGCGAAACGATTGTTTTTGCACTGGTGCGCCAGGGCGGCTCGGCGTCCCCGGATGCCATCGACAAACTCAAAGAGGCCGTCGAAAGCATGCGCGGCGCAATCGAAGTAGGGCGCCCGGACGCCAGACCACAGGACGACACTGGTCCTCTGCCGGCTGTCGCTCCGGCCATTACTGTAGCCTCCAACGCAGCGCAGAAGGGCAGGCTGCGTATCTTCGTCGTGTCTTCGGATACCGAGCACGTAGAGGCACTTGAGCCGCTGCTCACAGGAAATGACTTTGAATTTCGCGTCTTCACAAGCACGGAGGAAGCCCTTGAAGCTCTACAGCTGACTTTCCCCGATGGCTTGCTCGTTGATATCCCGCTCAGCGACGGAAATGGATACGAACTGGTTGCCAATTTGCGCAATCTGCCGGGCGGCAACAAACCGCCGGTTGTAATGCTTTCCAGAGAGCAGGGCTTCCTGGACAAGGTTGGCGCGATACGAGCCGGCGTTGATTCATTCTTCGAGCACCCGCTCGATTTCCAAGCTATTGTCGACAAATTGCGGTATTTGCTCGACAGAGACAAGCCCGAGCGTTTCCGCATTTTGTCCGTGGAAGACGATCCTGATCAGGCCGAATTCATTCGCGCGACTCTCGAATTTGCGGGCTACAACGTTTTGACATTGAACGATCCCAAAGCATTCGAAGAAGCACTTCTGGCGTTTTGCCCGGATCTTTTGCTTCTCGATGTGATGATGGGTGACATCACCGGTTTTGAAATCGCTAAATACGTCAGGCAGATGGAACGATTTGTTGCACTGCCGATTCTGTTTTTAACCACGCAGAACCAGCTGGAAGCGCATATTGAGAGCGCACGCTCGGGCGGCGATGATCACTTGATCAAACCGATTGCGCCACCGCTTTTGGTGGCAACAGTAGCGGGCAGACTGGAGCGCTATCGCGTTTTCCAAAAGATGCTGAAGAGAGAAGGCCTTACTCAATGCCTCACTCACAGCGCCTTTATCGAGCGCGCCGGTGCTCTTGTGGAGCCCTTCCAGAGGCGCTTCTCGCTCGTGCTGATGCTCATTGATATTGACGGTTTGAGATATGTCAACGAACGCTACGGATTTCCAGCAGGCGACAAAGTCATTCTTACTGTTTCCAACCTGCTTAAGAAAACTTTCCGTCACTCAGAATTGATCGGGCGCATTGGCGGAGATTCTTTTGGTGTGATGGTGGAAAACCTTTCCGTGCCGGAAGTGGCAGAGCTGGGGCAGACTTTTCTTCGGGAACTGGCCGCCGTCGAGCACGTCGGAGGTGGAGAACCGTTTTTCGTGACCGCTTCCAGTGGCGTGGCTGCGCTCGGTGACGGAATGGATTTGAAAGTCCTGATTGCAGACGCCGAGCAAGCGCTGCAGAGCGCCAAAGCCCAGGGGCGTAATCGCCTGGTCAGGGCGGCAGGCAAAGCACTGCGCTAAATTCAGTGTTGGAAATTAGCAATTGACAGTTGTATTTTTCTAGTAATTGATAGTTGGCTTCGTTATTGAGAGGAGAAATTGAGTGACTAGCGATCTTACTTTGATGGAAAACCTCAAAGCGACTACTCGCGCAGACCACGATTCTGCCGAGGGCCATGATTTTCAACGCCTGCTCTTCTCAGGACAATTGCCGTACGAAACCTTTTGCGATTATGTCGGTCAGCTGTTTGTTCTTCATAAAGCGCTCGAGGACGAGCTGAAAGCTGGGTTGAGCGATGAGCGCATTAAAAAAGTGCTGGGAGAATGGCAATATCAGGAAGGCTTTTTAGACAAAGATCTGACCGCTCTCGGCAGAAAGAGTGCTGATTGCAAGCCGCTACCTGCGACTGCAAAAATCATTGATGCAATCAGAGAAACTAGCAAAAAGCATCCGATTGCTTTGCTTGGTTATCACTATGTTCTGCTCGGCAGCAAACATGGTGCGCGCATGATTTGTCCGAACTTGAAAAAGTCATACAATCTTGAAGGCAGTGGGGGCACGCTCTATTTCGATCCATACGAAGGTCAGTTCATGAAGCTTTGGGGTGAATTCAAAGATTCGATGAACAAAAATGAGCTTAGCGAGGCTGAAACCGCAGAGATTTTAGATGCAGCCAAATTGATGTTCCGAGCTATGGGCGAGATCGGCGAAGGCCTGCACGCAAACGCTGCTTAGACTTTTGCTGCGTCCAGCATTCCACGTGTGTTTCAGCGGCGTGTGTTTCGTCCGAACGCCGGAGCCTCATCTTTGCTTGCAAACCAAAAGCCCCAGGCGAACCCGGGGCTTTTGCTCTTCCTAAGATTTTTAAGAAGCTACTGCAATTACTGCTTGGTGAAAGTCAGTGTGCAGCAGTTTTCGCCTTCCATTTTGGTTTCGCCAACGAAGCCGAATTCTTTAGCGAACATGGAGGTGCAGTTTTCGAACTGAGCGCCCATCTTCTCTTCTTGCTCTTTGCTCATGTGGCCGAACTTCTTGAGTGCTTCCCACATTCCGCAGGTCTTGTAGCTCAAGTGAGCTTGCTTTTCGTCGCCCCAGATTTCGATCTTGCTGCCGAAAACATTGGCTTCGTACTCAGCCATTGCTTTGACCAATTCGATTGGGGTGGTGACCTTCAATGCCTTGAAGTAGCTAACTTTTTCTTGACGCTTGATGTTTTCAAACTTCTTGATCGCTTCTTCACCATGCTCGCAGATTACGCCATAGGCTGCCATCCATTGCGATGCGAGAAGACGAGCGGTTTCTTCTTGAATCTTGTTGGTGGTCCACTTGGACTCGATCAGTTGTTTTGTTGCTGTTGTCATTTTGATGTACAAAGCTCCGTGTGTGATTTGATGCGCTTATTGTAGTCACGAAACCAAGAGAATTAGCCAGCTTTAAGAGAGCATTTCGTATTCGTCTTGACATATTGAAATGCATTTAATCTTGCTGGAACGGGCTCCCTGACTTGGTTCTACCGCGTGACCGCAAGAACGGCGTAACGTAATTCAAGAAAGGAGGAACTATGCTGGTACTGATTGCTCTAACTAGTGTCGCCACCAAAATAGTTAGAAGGAGAGTTTCATGAACGTCAGAAATTTAGTAACACTGGGCGCCTGTGCAACCGTCGGAGCACTGTCCGTGTGCTCAGCGTTTTCCAAAGATCTGACCACATCGGGTCCGATGTCTACCGCGTCAAAGCAAGACATCATCAATACTTTGCGCAGCAAAGGAAATTTCCACAAAATGCTTTCCGGGCTTGAGCAGTCATATGAATTAGACAATGAATTAAAGGGAAAAGGTCCATATACGGTTTTTGCTGCAGACGACAAAGCCTGGAAAAAAATCAATCAGGCCGACCAAGACACACTCTTCGGCAACAAGAAGAAAATCGATGAAGTGTTGCGATACGGCGTTCTAAAAGGACAAAACCTGGACTCTGACCAACTCTATAAAATGCAGGGCAAAGAAGTTCAATCGCTGGAAGGTCGCCTTATTAAGGTAGGCATGACCGCTGGCGAAAAAGAGCAAGCGTTTCTCTGGCTGAACGATTCGAAAGTAAAGACGCCGGACATCAGGTGCAGAAACGGCATTATTCACATTGTTGACGCGCCATTGATGCCGCCGCTGAAGAAGTAAGAATCTCAGTCCAAGGTTCAAAATTGATTTTGGGGTAAGCAGTGAGTATCATTGCTTATCTCAAATTTTTCGGCGAGCGGGTGACTATGAAGAGAATTCTGGCGATTTGCGCGATGCTGTCTATTGGTGTTTTCCTTGCGCCTCCACGGGCGCTGTCACAAACTGAGGACACCGCAAAACCGTCAGAGCAGTCGACGCACGGCGCAAGCAAAAAAACAGACGAAGCCGCTGCTGAGAAGCCGGCAGCCAATTGGCAGCAATCACTAAAAGAATGCGAGGAGCAGTTAGTCAAGAACAATACTGCTCAGGCTGTCAATCTATATGTGGCAGCGATTCAGGGTGCCGAGGCTTCAAAGGTAGCCTGCAGCGATGACGCCTTCGTGGACTTGATGGCAGTCGCTAACGCTTTGACCTGTTCGGTTGGCTCAAATGCAACTTCAGAAGTGCAGAAAGCAATTGAATCTGCCTTGAAGTGGCAAATGCACGCAGCGGTAGCAATTTGTGGAAATGATTCGCCTGCCGAATTCCACGCATTTATAACCCTTGCCGGGTGGCAAATGATAAGAGACAAGGAAGCTGCGCAAAAGACATTGGAAAAGGCCAACGCGATAGCGCCAAAGTTGGAGTCGAGGAAGCCAGAACTCGCAAAAATTCAAAAAGCGGCTCAAGTAAAAGTGCTTGCCGCAATAGCGCCAAGTATTAAGACCATCAGAAATGCGCTAACTGTGCCGGATGAGGCAGCTGAGAAAAATGCCAAATAAAATGACTTGCTAGTTCAGAGTCTTATCTTTGAGCGTATAGATTCCGCCGTCCTGACCGGCAATGTAAACGATGCCATCCTTAGCTTCGATATCGGATGCTGAAAGTGGAATCGCGCTCAAATCGACAGAGGCGATGATTTTGGGATTGCGAGGATTTTTGATGTCAACCGCTTTCACCTCGAGAAATCCCTGAACATACGCGCGTTGACCGTCAATTGCCAACCGGTCGGCTTGTTTGATTTTGAGTGAACCAATTCGGTTGGGCGCGCCGTCAGTCTTCTTTTCAAAAATGCTCAGTTCGCGATCTCCCCAAACCCCGCCTTCCAAGGCGTACACATATTGATTGTCACTGGCTAGCGCATACGCACGTTCGTCGATGGCAGTTTGTCCGACTTTCTTTAAGTGTTCTGGGTCTTTCGCATCGAAAGTAATCAGCAGCGTATTCTTCGGCCCGGTTTCCGTGACAACGTACAATCTGTCCCCATCCGAACACAAAAGGTCTGCGCCGGTTTTCATTGGATAGAAAAATCTGTTATTGCCGTTTTTCTGAAAAATGTGGATGCCGTTTTCTGCTGCAGCGAAAACATAATCGCCACTGCCTGCGAGTTCTCGATTGGACTTATCGACTGTTTGAGACCAAACTTCTTTGAATTTTCCGTTCGGTTGTTTTCTCAAAAGAGTGACAAGCGAAATGCGGGTACCACGGTTCGGAAAGCGTTCGTCTGCAACGGCAACATCTTCGCCCACGCGGCAAAATGCGCGCACGCTCTTGAAATCAAAGTCTTGTACGGCGGGCACCACTTTGCCATCGAGTGGGAGTTTAAATGAGTGAATTTCCGACAAGCCGGAAGTGCTGTACAAAGTGCCATCTTGAATGGAGAGCATTTGCGAATTGCCGCCCAGTCGCTGGCTTGATACCAATAGTGGTGAAAACGGATCGCTGACATCTATTACGGAAAGACTGCCGGCATCGTTGGTGGCGAATATGGTGTGTCCCTTGAAATCAAGGTCCGTAATGCCTTGTACTCCATTGAAAGAAGACAAGCGTACAGGTTTTCTCTTGTCAGTAATGTCAACGACAAGAAGGCCGGATGAAGTTCCGATGTATGCAAATCCATCTCGGACTTTTGCAGATGTGCCATACCAATAGGATGGAACATCGAGACTGGCAGTGAGCGCAGGTTTTGAACCTTTGATGTCGAGCAGGGAAACTCCTGCATCCGGCGAATCTCCAGCAATGAGAATTGTCTTTCCGTCGACGACTGCAGCACCGCGGCGCAATCCGCGTCCACCTGCTTTCCACTCGCCTAGGGGCGCCGGCTTGTGTGGGTTCGAGATGTCGAAAAGTCGCACACCTTGATCTTCATCCAACACGCACAGTCGATCACTATCGATGCAAATACTTTTCGCGTCTAAAGTTCCATATTTGCCAACCGCTCTATCTTCAAAGGAAACAGCAACCGGCCTGATTGGGTTTCTCACATCCAAAACTTCAAGCCCGCGCATGCCCGCTGCAATGTATGCGCATCCGTCGCGCACTACCGCCTTTTTGGGAACGGCCATGTGCCCATACGCTGCAACTTCCTTTGGTTTTTCTGGATTGCTGACATCGACAATTCTGAAGCCGCCCCGCCCGTTGCAGATGTATGCGTAATTGCCATCAAGAACAATATCGCTGATTTGTCCGAGCAAAAGAAGCGAGCCGACTGTCTGAAGGTGTCTGGGATCGGCAATGTTGACTATCAAAAGAGACTCGCCGGCGCCGATGTAGGCGTAGTTATCTCGGACTGTGACAGAAGTTAGCTTGCCACTCTTTTGCAATGCGACTTCAAAGTTTTTTGCAGGAGGGAGCCGCGGTACATCGAATCTTTTGACGCTAAATACGTCATAGCCGGAAAAGAGCTGCGCCAGGGTGGCTAAGCGCAGAACTCCCGCGTGAATGTATGCCGCGATGATTACGGACGTGGCAAAAATTGCCCATAACCAAATTATGGGTGTCTTCCTTGCGGGCTTATGAGGCGCTAGAGGCGCCGTTTGTGCACCTTGGGCGTCCATGGACGTTTCCTAAGCAACATGACTTAGCAGTACCAAGTGTCTACTGCTTAGATGTCTTTTTTAGGCCACAGTTCCAGCTATCTGGTTTTAGAGAATTGTTTTGAGATGCTTGACCAGCAAATGGTTCTCGGCCGGGCGTCCGGTTGTTACGCGGAAGCAGGTCGGAAGACCGAATGCTGCCAGAGGACGGATAGCGATACCGCGCTTCAGCAACTCTTCGTGAATGCGATTGACCTTTTCCTGGCTGTGCATTTCCACAAGAATGAAATTGCCGTGCGAAGGGACGCGCTGCAAGCCGAGCTTGTCGAATGCGTCTTCAAGGAATGCCATCGCGTGGCGGTTGTTTGCCAGCGTTTCTTCCAGGAAATCTTCGTCGTGCAATGCAGCCAGTCCTGCTGCTTGAGCCAGCGAATTAGGCTCGAACGGCAGTCTGATTCGGTTGACGAAATCAATCAAATATTCGTGACCGAGCCCATATCCCAGACGCAAACCAGCCATGGCATAGGCCTTGGCGAATGTTCTTAATGTCAGAACATTGTCCATGCGATAGCTCATCGAATCCGGATAATCCGGATTTTCGCAGGCAAACTCGTAATAGGCTTCGTCCATGATTACAAGGACGTGCTCTGGAATTTTCTTGATGAAAGTGTCGAATTCCTGACGCGTGAAGATTGTTCCGGTCGGGTTATTCGGGTTGCACAGGTAGATGATCTTTGTCCGATCGCTCACCGCATCGGCAATTGCATCGAGGTCGAAGTGGTAGTTTTTCAAAGGCACAGTGCGCAGTTTTACGCCCTGTGCTTTGACAAGTACCAGCAGCCCGATGAACGTGCCTTCCGATGTGAGTACTTCGTCATCGCCGTGCAAGAAAGCGCGGACGATGTTGGCCATGATACTTTCGGAACCGCTGCCGACCGCGAGGTTGTCGACATGAACGTTGAGCTTGTGCGCAAGCGCTTCTCTCAACTTGATACTGCCCGACTCCGGATAGCGGCAGATGTCCGGCAGCGCTGCTTGGATAGCTTTGAGTGCCGACTCGGGCGGTCCGAGCGGATTCTCATTGGACGCAAGGTTGATGAACTTTTCAATTCCGAGCTCTTTCTTGAGCTGCTCGGGCGGTCTGCCGGGCTTGTACGAAATCAACTGCTCGATATGAGTGGGCACGAGCTTGCGTGGTGCCAGCTTTCCACCCTGTGCGACCACCAGTCTCAGTGGGTCGGTCTTTGCTGCCAGTTGTTGAATATATGTTGCCATGGCTTCCGTTAGTAATCGGTTGGTAATTCCCTGCGCAAAACCATTGCCCCCTATTTCAAAGGGGGCTCGGAATCTCTCAATGTCAGTGCGTTTTGGCGCCGAGGCATTAAGAAACTTTGACGATAAAGTAACATCTAATTTTCCCGTATACAAGTTAATGGCGGATGAATTCAGTATTTATCAGATATATCTAACCTTAAGACTTCATTGTGTATCGAGCATATGTGAGCAGAAATAGCGTAAAGGGGCATTGTATGGACGTTTCAGGATTGAACACCCGCAGTCAGGGCAGGTTGCCAGGCTTGATTGGAATAGAAATTGTTGAGGCCGCTAATGAAAAACTCGTCAGCAAACTTGATATCCGCGATGAGCTTCTAGCGCCAAATGGCTATCTGCATGCCGCATCAGTAATTGCACTTGCGGATACTACTTGTGGATATGGGACAGTGCTGAATTTTAAGCAGGATGTTGCATCATTCACGACGGTCGAGCTTAAGGCCAACTTCATAGGAACAGCGCGAAAAGGCACGATTTTTTGCCATGCTGAGAGAATTCATAGCGGAAAAACGACCGAAGTTTGGGATGCCAGGGTGAACGATGGCGAAAGTGGCAAATTGATCGCCCTCTTTCGATGCACTCAAATGCTCCTTTATAGGAAGGCGACCTAGGGTGCCGCATGGCATCTTCCGGTGTTTTCACTCTAACCTGGCGAAAAGACCAGCCAATGGTCTCTTGGATAGCTTTGTGATAAGATCCTGCATATTACGCGGGTGTAGTTCAATGGTAGAACGGCAGCCTTCCAAGCTGCACACGCGGGTTCGATTCCCGCTACCCGCTCCATTTTTTACTGACACCTGTAACATCGGCTGAGAGTCTTTGCCGGTAGATTTCGACACTAGGGAAACTAAGCGAACAAGTTGAGGAACGCGCGCCGTGGTTGATAACAAAATCTCTTTAAATGATGTGCTTGTCGCTCGCAAGAAAATCGCAGGAAAAGCGATTAACACGCCGTTTCGCAAATCTCTCTGGCTGTCCGAGCTGACCGGCGCTGAAGTCTATCTCAAACTGGAGAATTTGCAGGTCACCGGATCATACAAATATAGAGGTGCATTAAGCGCGCTCACGCGCAGCAAAGAAAATGCGCTCAGCAAAGTCTTTACAGCTTCGGCCGGCAATCACGGATTGGCCGTTGCGGAAGCGGCGGTCGAACTCGGGCGCGATGTGACAATTTGCATTCCGGTTACAGCTTCTGCTCTCAAGCGCCAGCGCTTGAAAGACTACAGCGTTGCTGTCATCGAGCATGGCGATGATTGCGAAGTGACTGAAAGCTACGCGCAAAGAATGGCTAAGGAGAAAAAGGGATTCTACATCTCTCCTTACAACAATCGAGACGTAATCTCCGGTCAGGGGACTGTCGCGCTTGAAATGTTCGAGCAAGTTCCAACTCTTAATAAGATCATCTGTTCTGTTGGCGGCGGCGGATTGATCAGCGGTGTCGGGGTCGTAGCCAACGCCGTCAAGCCAAAGTCAGAGGTCATCGGTGTTGTCGCTGCCAATTCTCCGGCGATGACTTCCTCGATCAATCAAGGAAGAATTGTCAAAGTCATGCAGGAGCCGACTATTGCTGATGGTATCGCCGGCAATATCGAGCCTGATTCAATCACTTTCCCTATGTGCCAGGAATTGGTTGCTGATTGGGCGGTGGTTGAAGAGGAAGATATAAAGACGGAGATCGGAAGA
>PNKB01000139.1 GCA_013997645.1 Cyanobacteria bacterium PR.3.49 | reverse complement strand
TCAACGCATAGCTTCAACTACCCCAGAAGACATTTAACGATCCCATACTTGGCATTTCAGAGGTGCGCTCCGGACATAGGAGTTGCAGTCGAAAATGCGTTAACAAGCGCCGGATCAATCCGCCCGACCTATCTCGCCACAATCAAATATCCGCAACACGCAAAATGCATATACGACACAAACACTTTGCTTTTGCAGAACCTATGTATGCATGCCTGCCGAAACACTACGGTTTGAGAGCACCGCCACGCTTTTCGTCGGGCAAAATGCGTCCAATATTGGTGTGTGTCATCAATCCGATTTTGCCCCACTTAAAAGGCAACAGAACCGAAGGATCGAACGTAACGTCGTTGATAAAACGCACATCTATATTTGGATGGCTTTTTCTCAACTCAGCGGCAAAAGCATTAACTTCTTGAGTCGGCCAGTTCCCGGGCACAATTTCGAGAACTCGCAATTTTTTCAACTTATTGAGTGATTTTATGCACTCAGGCGTAATGTTGGTGTTGCTTAAGTCCAACCACTCTAAATTTTGCATACTCGAGATATATTCAATGCCTTTATCAGTGATCAAATTGTGCGACAGATTCAAAACTCGAATTGTTTTGTTGTTGCGTAGCCATTTAAGCTCACTGTCACCAATTGCATTCGTTGCCAAAGCCAGATGCGTAAGGTTCTTGAAATTAGGAACCAACTTGATCACGTCTTCAGGTCTATTCAAGTGGCTGATGTCCAGAGCCTGCAAGTTACAGATTTCTTTGTATTTAGCCAGCTGTGTGCAATCCACGTCGCTAGTTGAAAGATTGAGATAAATCAAATCCTTAAGATATGGCAGAATGTGCAAATCCTTGTCACCAAATGTGGTGCCGGAAACATTCAGACAGCGAAGCCCACTCAAATCTTTGAAAAGAGAGTAAACCGAGGAATTTCCTTTGACTGCCATGTAATCCAGAACGACCAGATCATTCGGACGAAACCTGGTCAGCAAAGTCGGGTCTTTATCAATCTCGCTATCGACAATCAGGCCGATCTGATCGGAGGCGCCAATCACGATTCGACCAGCTGCCGGATTATGTCCGTTGTTTGGGGCAATCAAGGTTCCGATTGAGAAAGCAGGAAATTCGAAAATCTTCCGCTCACCCTTTTCCTCGGACCAGTATCTCGGATACTCCACTTTGACTGCAGCAGGAGGCGGAGCGGTGTTTTTGAAATACAAAACAGTGCTGCCTACTCCCAGAGCATACATAGCAGCCGCTAACCCAGTCAGTTTGATCGCGTTCGGAAATTTCTTTGAATCACTCGGCTTTGCAGGTGGTGCCTTTACTCGCAGATTGGCTGTTTCGTAGTTGTCTTTAGCACCTGATGCACTATCGTCGCCCAGGTCGCGCTCCAGAGCAATGAGATCGCGCGCTAAATGCTGCGCTGATTGATATCGCTTTTCAGGATTTTTTTCCAACAGCTTCTCAATAATTTGCTCAAGTGCTGCCGGATAGTTTTGCCCCAGAGAAGCCTCTTTAAGCGACAAGGGCTTTTCAGACTGATGTTTCATCATCGTTGAAAGTGCTGTCTCACCCATAAAGGGCGGTGCGCTGGTCAGACTCTCGTAAAACACACAACCAAGCGAATAAAGGTCGCTGCGATGATCGACAGGCAGTCCCATGCACTGCTCGGGGCTCATGTAATACGGACTGCCGAAAATCTCTCCGGTTTTCGTCAGCGTCTGTTGATTGAATTCATCGATGCCGGTCAACTTCGCAATACCGAAGTCAACGACCTTAACGCTCTCCCGCTCGTACTCCGACTTTGGGGGAACGAGCATGATGTTGCTGGGCTTCAAATCGCGGTGGACGATTTTCTGATCGTGTGCACAGGCGATGGCGAATGCAACCTGGATAAAAAGTGAAATGGCCCGCGCGGTAGGCAAGTGACCCAGTCTTTTAATCTCATCTGCGAGGGTTTTTCCTTCGATGAGTTCCATAAGGAAAAACGGCTGACCGCTCTCGAGCAACCCAAATTCAAAAACTTTTAGCAGATTGGGGTGGTCCAGCAATTGAGCCGCTTTCGCTTCGTTTTGAAAACGCTTCCAACTGGCGTCCGCCTCCTGAAATTTGTTAAGGCATTTGAAGGCAAAGGGCTTTTCCAACAATAGGTGGTCGACACGGTAGACGTTGCCCATTCCACCAGCGCCGATATGTTCGACCACCCTGAATTTATCCAGCAGAATCGTGCCAGACTCAAGGGTCACGCCAGCACCAGTCGATATCAACTGGGTGCTTTCGCTGTCCCTCGAGCTCTGCGGATATGATTTTTCCATATAGAAGTTGTACCATGCCTCGCCGGCCGCTAGTCTCACTTAGCTTTAGCCAAGGTCGCGAACCTAGCCGAAGTCCTTTCCTGGAAATTTCTCGTCCATCCAGGTGTCGTCGTAAATCGTGCTCATGTAGCCCCTGCCGCCATCCGGCAGGATAGCCAGGACGTTTTTTCCCTTGCCGTCCAGCTGCTTGCAATATGCAGCGGCGGCTGCAGCAATGCAGCCGGACGAACTGCCGCCGAAAATTCCTTCCAGCTTCATCAGATCATATGCAGCCTGCACGGATTCGTCATCGGAAACACGAAAGGCTGCATCAACCACTTTCTGATGGAAATTACCGGGCAGGAAATCTTGACCGATCCCTTCCACCACGTACTGTCCCGGCATAGTTGTGACATCGTCAAAGAGGTCAGCCAAAATGCTTCCGACCGGATCTGCCAGAATAACCTGCACTGAAGGTTTTTTCTCTTTCAAAAACTTGCCTGCACCAGATAAGGTGCCACCGGTACCAGCACCAGCTACGATGGCATCTACTTTTCCTTCCGTCTGCTCCCAAATTTCCGGGCCGGTCACTTCGTAATGAACTTGAGCATTATCCGGATTAAAAAATTGATCGACAAACCAGGCACCGCGCTCGTCGGAAAGCCGCTTAGCAATGCTCATGAAGTGATCGGGGTCGCCCACTTTCTTGCCGGTGGGCGAAACAATCACCTCGGCCCCCAGCCTTTCCAAAAGCCGTACTTTATCTTTGCTGACCTTCTGCGAAACAATACAGATTAGCTTGTAGCCCTTGAGTGCAGCAACCATTGCCAGGCCGATGCCTGTGTTGCCGGCAGTCGCTTCTACAATCCAGCCGCCCGGTTTTAAGCGACCATCGCGCTCGGCCTGGGCAATCATATTTTTTGCAATTCTGTCTTTAACAGATCCGCCCGGATTGAGAAATTCAAGTTTTGCCCACAGGTTGTGTTCGAGCGGAGCGGCAAAGCGCTTCAATTTCACAATTGGAGTATTTCCAATTGCATCCACAACCGAATCAAATACTGCCAAATGGGTTTCCTCCTAAAGCATCGTTATCTCAATCTAAATCATCGGCAGTGAACTGGGACGGCGCCCGAGAGGAAACGCGCCGTCAATGCGCTGGAGATCCTCATCAGTCAATTTAAGATGCCCACCGACTGCATTGTCTGCGGCATGTTTTGGATTTGCGGCCTTAGGAATAGTAAAAGTGGACTCGTGGCGGGTCAAAAACGCCAGAGCAATTTGGTATGGAGTTGCAGAATGTTCGTCGGCAATTTTCTGCAGCACTTTTCCTGCCGCAGAACTCGCACTTGGAAAACCACCTCTGCTTCCGAACGGGCTGTATCCGACGACGGCAACACTGTGTTTTTCACACCACGGAATTACGGCATGCTCGATAGCGCGTTCTTTCAGGTGATAAAGAACTTGATTGCAAGCAATCTTACCTTCGCCTGCAATTGCCAGCGCCTCGTCGAGATCTTCTTCATCAAAATTGCTCACACCCCAGGAAAGAATTTTTCCAGCGAGTTTTAATTCTTCGAATGCTTCGATGGTGTCACTCAATTTGTATTGTCCGCGCCAGTGCAAAAGATAGCAATCAAGGCGATCTGTTTTCAAACGTTTGAGCGACTTTTCGCATGCAGCAACTGTTCCTTTGCGCGAAGCGTTGCTCGGCAAAACTTTTGAAACAAGAAAAATCTCATCACGTTTGCCTGCAATAGCCTCGGCAACAATCTCTTCGGACCGTCCGGCACCATACATTTCAGCAGTGTCGATATGCGTCATCCCAAGAGCGATTCCTTTCTGCAAAGCCTTGATTGCTTCACGGCGATCCGACGCCTCAATTTCCCAGGTGCCTTGACCGACCGTCACAACTTCTGCATTCAATGGACCAAATCTGCGCTTTGCCAACTTTTCGGACACGGCAATATCCTCTATCTAGTTTCCATCAAGCGGAACTTTCTTTTCAATCATGTCAGCTTCTCTATCCAAAGCATCTCCTGCCGGAACGCGATTGGTTTGCTGCAAAACGTCGGCGTAGCTGCGCAAACAAATGAGAAGCACATCGCCTTTCAAATTCAATTCGCGAGCCTGTTTTAACGCCTTCTCCAGCTCTGGCTCAGCATTGTCGTAATCGCCGCGATCGAGATCGAATTGCCCCAGTTTATTGAGCGCACGCACGGCAGAACTGGGATCATCGTGCTTGTGTTTTTCAAGTACAGAAAGGGCATGTGTCAGCAGGGTACGAATTTGGGGAAACTTTCTTTGAGCTGAATAGCACTCGGCGAGTTTTGTTTCCAATTTTGCCACGATTGCCGAGTCCGCGCCGAGCAGTTTTGTTTCCACATCAATCGCTTTTTTGAGAAGCTCTTCTTGCTCCAACCACAGACCCTTGCTATAGAGTTTTGCAGACGTAGACATGAAGCTGGGTATCTCAGCTTCTGCCTTCAGCATTGTGCTGCTTCGCGAAACAGGCGAATCAGTCTTGACTACAAAGCTGTCGAGGAGTTTTAGCAGCCTGCGATAGTCAGCCTTAACATGCTCCGTGTCGATGGCAGTAATCTCGTTATTGGTCATCTCCAGCTCTTCTGCGTGACCTTCCCACTTTTCGTAAAGGACAGACTTGGCGCGCAGTGTAGTCAGCAAACGATTTTTGTGATCTCCGAATTTGCGTGCTCGCTTTTCAGACTCCTGAAAGTTCTTCTCAGCCTTTTCATAGTGACCATTGTTCAATTCTTCGCCGGCTTCAGACAGATACATTCCCCAGAGCAGTTTGTCGAGCGACGAACCTCTGTCATCGGCTGCGCCGGGGAAAAGAGCAATGAAGCCGATCAGAAAGAAAAACAACGCCGCAACAATCGAGACAGTTATTTGCTCGAATGGAACCTTTTTCTTTGCGTTTGGAGGATACCGATGTTGCGCCTTGCCACCGGGCAGAGTGGCCAGATGATCGCGAGTTCCGCCCCAAGATGCCGAGATGCTGGACAACACATCGCGCAATTCGCCTGCGGATTGAAAACGAATCTCAGCATCCTTGGACAGACAACAGAGAATAGCCGCTTCCAATTCGGCAGGCACTTTTGCGGCAGGCGCCTTCTCGCTAATCAACTTAGGATGTTTGTCGACATGCATGTTCATCGTTTCGAGATAACTGTCACCAACAAAAGGCGGCGTGCCTGAGACAGTTTCATACATCAAACATCCGAGCGCATAAATATCCGCGCGCGTATCAAGCTCTCGCCCCAGACACTGCTCAGGGCTCATGTAGAGCGGACTTCCAAAGACCTCGCCTGTTTTTGTCAGCTGCTGTTGTGCCTTTCCGCCCTGCGGCATAAGCTTGGCGATGCCGAAATCAACCAGCTTCACTGTGCGCGACCCATCCTCGCGCTTCATCAAAATGACATTTGCCGGTTTTAAATCTCTGTGGATAATGCCCTTCTTGTGCGCAGCTTCCAGCCCATCGCAAATTTGTTTAAAAATCTCAATTGCATCCGTGCATCGCACGCGACCATCGCGCTCGATGAGCGCATCGAGCCCCTCTCCCTCAATACAATCCATGACGAAAAACGGCTCGCCCGACGGCGAAATACCAAAGTCATAAACCGTAATCACATTTTGATGATTGAGCGAACTGGCAGCTTGAGCCTCGAGACGAAATCTTTCCAGGGCAAGCGTGTCTTCTTTCAAATTGCGATGCAGCATTTTAATAGCGACGGTCCGCGACATCAAACTGTGTTGCGCTTTGTACACAATGCTCATACCGCCAAGCCCGAGCACGGATTCGATTAAATAGCGATCGGCAAAAACGGTGCCGATCAGAGGATCGTTATCGGGACCACGCAGAGTCGTACCGTCTACGGGGCAATTATCGATGTCACTGTCGAATTGCTTGTAACAATCCGGGCAGTACTTTTTGTGCTCGACTTTTTCCGTGGAATTACCTTCCATCTTCTCTTCTTAATATCTGTCGGCGTTTCCAGCTTCAGGGTAGCACGCGCATTGTCAAGCAACTAAACATATAATAGGTACTCAATTGATAGTTTCTTTCTACCACGCGGTACGCACAACTGGGCAAGAAATTCCGACTGTGTCACAATGGATATACTCTGCAATCCGCTTACACAGGAGGCTTTGACAGCTTTGGTAGACAAGCAGTCCGGAGACGACGTTGTTCGCACAAGCGACGAAGTTCATGTAAGGCTAGTATTGGCTGGAAATCCTCACACGACTCCTGCGGCAATGCAGAAGTTGGCAGAAGATCCAAGCGAAAAAGTGCGCAGCCGACTGGCCGCAAACGCTCGCTTACCGGAAGAACTGTTTAAAGTTTTGGCAAAAGACTCGAGCGACGAAGTGAGAATCAGCGTCGGGGAAAATCAGAATGCGCCCGACGACATACTCGAGATGCTTGCGCACGATTCAAGCGATGACGTACGTCTTTCAGTTTCTGCAAATTCGCTTTTGCCGCTGCACTTGCTGAAGCAACTTGCAGATGATGACAACATGTTCGTTGCTGAAAGCGCGAAAAAAACTCTGGCCGCAATTGACGCAAAAGCCGACGCTCGTTAACGGCTGGCGCTGGAAATATTGACGCGCGTCACCAGTCCGAGTTTTTTCATTGCCAATATAAACAGCCATGAGGGATCAATCTCATGGCGTTTCAGCCCTGTTTTAGCCGATCCTGGGCAGGCGTGATGGTTGTTGTGCCAGCCTTCTCCGAGCGCCAATACTGCAATCCACCAGATGTTGACGCTATCGTCTGCGGTGGCGAAGGATTTATATCCAAGTCTGGGAATGTGGCACAAAACATTGAGCATCAGAGGCACCTGAAACACGGCAACCGCCGCCAGCAAACTGGCAAGCGCTGGGACCCAGCCGAAGATCAGCAGAATGGCCAGGCGGAAAGACAGACATAAAACAATGGCCAAAATATGTGCCCGGTGCCAGACTCCACCTTGCTCGAGGAAACGATAGACAGGATCATTGATCAAGTCTTTCGCGTGAATATTGGGGTTGATGTGGCTTTCGTAGCTTCTCTTCAGGAGCCAGCCGATGTGCGCATTAAATAGTCCGAAACGCGGCGAATGGGGATCGAGTTCTGTGTCGTCGTGACGATGATGGGCTCTGTGAATCGTCGCCCACCAGATAGGCGAACCTTCAAAGGCAAGGTAGCCGGACAGGACTAGAAAGTACTCGAGGGGCTTGGCGCAGGAAAACGACCTGTGAGCCAGCAGCCGGTGCAACCCAACGGTGACTCCAAGTGTATGCCAGATATAAAACAGCACAAAAAGTGCCAGGAACTCGAACATGTCCGCACCCACCGGTAAGTATTTGAGGTCGCTTTCGACCAGATTTGAGATCACCGCATCAAAATGGACCAGGAAGCCTATTTATCATCCTGCCGTCGTTTGTAGTCACGTGATTACAATTTGTAGCTATCACACTACTATAGCACCTTTGCCCAGCTGACGCCTTCCCATCCGAATCGCCGAAAACCAGGCAATATTGGCAAAATCTGCCTAGAGGCACCCACCTGACATCCTGGCGAAAGAAAGGTATTTATGTCATAATATAAGTATTCGCCGGCTTGGATTTGCCGCGTAAACCCTTTTACAGCCGCAAATTTAGGAAATGCTCGCTGCCCCTTAAGTCCGCATCCTCAGTTGCGAGGATCCGATGGTGCGCGAGCCCAAGTTTTTGGTTTTGATTCGCGACTACGGACAAGCAGCGGTGTCACCACATCTGGTGGCACTACACAGGCAACGCCAAAATTGGGTGATGGGTTTCAATACTTTTACCCGCACTCAAAAGCAGGAACGAAATGAGCAGCGTAATAGAAATTTTACTGGTGGAAGATTCACCATCCGATGTAATACTGACTGAAGAAGCGCTGAAGCTGGCAAAATTCAGCTATAACCTCTCCATAAAGCATGACGGTGTTCAGGCACTGGACTACTTGAATGAGCTAAAAGGTTTACCGGACAGCAGATTGCCAGACATAATCCTGCTGGATCTGAACATGCCAAAATTGAATGGACACGAAGTGCTCCTTGAAATGAGCCGTGATGAGGTATTACGAACTATTCCAGTAGTACTTCTGACTGTGTCGGAGCGAGATGACGACATTATGGATGCTTTGCGATCGAAAATGAACTATTACGTCGCTAAGCCGGTTACCGACGAAAAGCTTTCCACCATCATCAATGCAATTCATGAGCTGCAAACTAAAGGGCTGGACACAGGCACGCACACGAACGATGAAACTCACATACGGCTCGTGCTGGCCGGCAACCCACACACATCAGCCGTGGCGCTCAGACAACTAGCGAACGATAGCAATGAAAGAGTCCGCAGCAGAGTTGCTGAGAATGCAAATTTACCTCTCGACGTCTTTCAAAAGCTGGTTCAAGATTCAAGCGTTGAGGTGAGGACTAGCGTAGGCGAAAACCGCAAAGCACCAGCAGAAGTGTATGAGTTTCTGGCCAAAGACAGCAGTGATGACGTGCGTCTGGCGCTATCGACTAATGCGCAGTTGCCTGTTCATCTTCTGCAATTGCTGGAGAAAGACGACAACATCTTTGTCGCTGAAAGCGCCAAGAAAACACGGGAATCCACCACCCAAAAGGTTGATGCCTTCTAGTTGCTAGATTATAACCGCGTGCATACGAAGCGCTCGCAAACCTTTGTTTCCGACAAACAAGAAAAAATCAAAGTCAAATCGATCTAGTGAGTGGAAAAGTATATGAGCAAATTACTGGTAGGCAATATTGATACTGCAGCAGACGAAGAGGGCATCCGCTCTTTTTTCTTGCCGATAATGAGTCAAGTTATTTCAGTGGACATCCCCCTCGATCCTAAAACAGGAAAGAACCGGGGCTACGCCTACGTTAATCTGCGAACCGACGTTCAGGCCGAAAATGCTGTTCGCGCATTGCACGGCAAAGCGTCACTGGGTCGAAACATGACCATCACGATTGTCGAGCAAGAACCAAAGAAAGGTAAATGGTACAAATTTGGCGCCCCCTAAGACGAGGCAGAATTTTCACCTTCGCCTTGCGGCATATGCCATGGCAACGCATCGCATACCTCATACACATCAAACAAGACCGGATCAAAAAGTTTAAGAGCGCGCAGAAGCGCAAAACCTTTACCTTTTAGATTAAATGGGAAAAAATAGCGTTCTAGGATTTGCATCGGTTGCAGGTCGGCAGGATAAGCGCTATGAAAGTCGTTCTGGCTGAAAAACCATCTGTTGCACGCGATATCGCGTCAGTTGTCGGCGCGAGCACCAAACGCAACGGTTACTTCGAAGGTAATGACTACGCGGTCACTTACGCGTATGGTCACCTGGTCACGATTGCCGAGCCCGAGGACATGAATCCGGCCTGGGGTGGTCCCTGGAGAATGGCGCAACTGCCGATGATCCCGGACAACTGGAAATACAAAGTCGTCGAGAAGACTGTATCGCAATTCAATGTCATCAAAAATTTGTTTTCCGACCCGAAAACAACATCGATAATCTGCGCAACAGACGCCGGGCGAGAGGGTGAGCACATCTTTCGCTTGATCTATAAACTGTCCGGCGCCAAGAAGCCGGTTGAGAGATTGTGGATAAGCTCCCTGACTGCCGATGCAATCAAGGACGGATTAGCCAACCTGAAGTCCTCGGAAGAATTCGACAATCTCGCCAACTCGGCAACTGCACGTGCACACGCGGATTGGGTCGTGGGGCTGAACTTCACTCGCGCGTACACGGCGATGAACAGACAACTTTGCACGATCGGCAGAGTACAGACACCAACTCTCGCATTGATAGTCGACCGCCAGACAGCAATCGAAAGTTTCAAAGAAAAGCAGTTTTTCGAAATTGTCGTCAGCTTCGCTCCTGGTTTTCTCTCGCGCTATATAACGCCGACGGAAGAACCGCAAACTCGGCTGCATGATCAAGCGGCTGCACAAGCCATTATCGATGACATAAAACCGCAAAAGAATGGCACCGTTGAATCAGTCGTCACGACCGAAAAGAAAAACAAGCCACCGGCACTTTACGATCTTTTGACTCTTCAAAAGGAAGCGAACAAACGATTCGGTTACACCGCGCAAGAAACACTGGACATCGCGCAAAATCTCTATGAAGAGCACAAACTAATATCTTATCCGCGTACCGAATCCCGCCATCTTTCCACCGACATGGTGCAAGAATTGCCGCGCGTTCTGTCCACAGTTTTGAAATCTGCCACCACCTCTCAAGCGGCCAAAGACGCGCTTGCCAGCGAAGGCATTGTTCCGGGCAAGATTACTGCAGCGCTAATCAGACCGCGCTTGAGCAAAGCTTATGTGGACGATGCAAAACTTACAGATCACCACGCGATCATTCCTACCTACAATAATCCGCCGGCGAATTTGCAAGATCGCCAGCGCAATATCTACTCACTCGTCGCCCTGCGCTTTTTGAGCATATTCATGCCGCCGGAAGTTCGTGACGAAACGACCGTCATAGTGAAAATCGGCGAGCATTCTTTTCGCGCCAAGGGTTTCGTCATCAAAGATCCCGGCTGGACGGCACTCGAGCCAAAATCGAAAGACAAAGACGACGACGGCGAAAAAGGCAAAACAAAAGGCAAGAAAAAGAGTGACTCGGACAAAGATAAAGACAATGCCGAGGACGCCCAACAATTGCCACCACTTGCCAAAGGCGAGCAGATAGAAAAACAAAAAGAAGAATTGAAGAAGGGCAAAACCAGTGCGCCCAAACCATACGATGACGGCACATTGCTGACGGCGATGAAGAACGCCGGGCAAGAAATCGACGACGAAGATCTTGCCTCGTATATGAAGCAGAAAGGACTGGGGACACCGGCGACGCGCGCGGCAATAATTGAGCGCCTTTTGAAATCCAGCTATGTGGAACGCCAGAAAAAATACTTGATGCCGACCGAAAAGGGCAGGGCGCTCATACAGCAAGTTCACCGCGATCTAAAAGATGTGGCGCTCACGGCGACGTGGGAGCAAGGTCTTGCGGACATGCAAGACGGCAAAATGCAACTCGATTCGTTTGAACGCGATATTGCCGGTTTTGTCTCACGACTGCTTCCCGATGTCGCGGCACAAACAGGTTCTCTGCCTTCGGTTCCGCGCGAAGGGGAGGTAAGCTTCGGCACATGCCCTCAGTGCCAGATTGGTTTTGTGCGCCAAACACCAAAAGGCGCCGGCTGCAACAGATGGAAGGACGGATGCGGTTTTTCCATCTGGCGCAACATTTACGGGAAAGACATTACAGACGCTCACATCAAAGAGCTTGTCGAAAAGAAAGTGACAAAAGAAATCAAAGGATTCAAGAAAAAAGACGGCAGCGGCAAATATGACTCGCGCTTGATTTTGACAGAAGACTTCAAAGTGCGACTGGAAATCATGGGCGCAGCTGCCAGTGAAAACGGCGGAGATCTCGGACCCTGCCCGCAATGCAAAGAAGGCACCATTCGCCAAAACCAGAAGGCTGCCGGTTGCAGCCGCTGGAGAGAAGGATGCAAATTCACAATCTGGCGTGAAGCCTTCGGAAAAGAATTGACAGAAGATCACATCAAAGGACTGCTCAAAAAAGGCACCACCGATCTCATCGAGGGCTTTAAGAAAAAGTCCGGCAACGGGACTTACAATGCACGCCTGGTTTTGAACGAAGAGTTCAAAGTGCGCCTGGAGTTCGATAATACAATCCCCGCACCCGCAGCAGTCGCAGCCACGTCACCTGCAAAACCTTGAGCCAAAACCTTCTCGATCGGATATATTGGGAATGGGCTGAAAGGGGATTTCATGAATAAGATCGGCGTATTAGTTCTCGCTGCATTAGTGTCTTTAATTTTTGCATCAGCATCGAAAGCAAAGGACGCTCAAATCAATTCTGCAGCTTCAAGCGTCGCACAGAGCAACGCGCTCAAGCAAGCGTATTTTGGCGCCGGATGTTTTTGGAAGGTGCAATACATTTTCAGCAATGTGCCTGGAGTAGTCAAAACCAAAGTCGGCTATTCCGGCGGCAACATCGTCAATCCGACCTATGAGCAAGTTTGCGGTCACGGCACAAAACATGTCGAGACCGTCCAGGTGGATTACGATCCGAAGAAGGTTTCCTTCAAACAATTGCTGGAAGTATTTTGGTCAAAGCACGACCCGACCACACTGAACAGACAGGGACCGGATGTGGGAGATCAATACAGGTCGGTGATTTTTTACACTGATGAGAAGCAAAAGGAAGAAGCGATTCAGTACAAGGACGAGTTGAACAAGGCGCACAAATTCTCCCGCCCGATTGTGACAGCCATCGAACCGGCAAGTAAGTTTTATGATGCCGAAGACTATCATCAGGACTATTTCAAAAAGCATGGGCAAGTATGCCACTGATTAACTTCACTCGGCTCTAAGCTCGAAATACGAGTACAACTCGAAACGCAAGCCAGGTGACGCTTTGCGTCAATCGCTCTTGCTTGTCACATTCTCGTCATTATCTATAGCTTTAATAATCGAATCCGACCATCGGCTTACTAATTTTTGGACCTCCGACACAGGAGCTAATTGAGCATGAGCCTAAACTCAAATGCGGCCAATCAAGTTTCTAGCATTCCCCTGTCCGGAAGCATTCCGCGCAGCATGCACGGTCAGAATGAATTGCTGCTTCAGCAGGCAATCGCATACCGATACACGACGGCGTTTGCAGAGTTGAACCGATACGCATGGGACTTGCAGCAGAATAACAATCTTGGTTGCTTTTCAGAGGTTTCCGTTCTGACATTAGAGCGCGGCGGAATGATCATCAAAGGCAGAATGCACGATGGGCAAGAGCGTTTGCTCTTCAGAAGCGACGGACAGGGACGTTCGTATGGATTCAAATACAACGAACAGGGCGACCTCATTTGCGCCATCACCGCTGTGACAAAGGACATAATTCCGTCGCTGGTGGACACGGCGACTCCGGAAACAGTGATCAAGAAGAGCCGCGACAACAAAGACGCTCCATGGCAAGAACACGGCTGGAAACGCCACGGATACGACTGGAAAGAATTTCCCAATCATCCGAGCAAGGCGTCGTTCGAAGTGCTGGACGATGGCTCGGTTTTAGAACACTGCGCCCCACTGATGCAGTTTTTCAAACCAAAGACGCTATACTCTATATCTCAGTCGTAGACTTAGACCTAGACTTGGATTTTGATGAAGGCTTTGGCATCAATATGACGCTGGCGCGCTGGACAGCAGTAGATGAATACTACGGCAAGCTTCTGATGCCGCCGGATGCGCAGCTCGAAAGTGCGCTGGAAAAGAGCAATGCGGCAGAATTGCCGGCCATCAATGTTGCCGCCAATCAAGGCAAAATGCTGATGTTACTTGCCCAAATGCAAAAGGCTGAGCGCATCCTCGAAATCGGCACGCTGGGCGGATACAGCACAATCTGGTTGGCGCGAGCACTGCCTGCGCACGGTAAATTGATCACCCTCGAATACGAACAAAAACATGCTGATGTTGCCGGCGAGAATATAAAAAACGCTGGTCTTTCCGGCAAAGTGGAAATTCGCGTTGGCTCGGCAAGTGACACATTGCCTGCGCTTGTAGGCGAGAAATGCCCACCTTTTGACCTGATATTTATTGATGCAGACAAACCCGGCTATGCGGATTACTTTAAATGGGCCATGAAGCTCGCCAGGGCAGGAACCGTGATAATCGCCGACAATGTCGTTCGAGACGGTGAGGTTGTTAATCCGAATAGCCAAGACGAACGCGTGCAAGGCATCCGCAACTTTAATGAAGTAGTGACTGCAGAAAAGCGATTTTGCGCCACAGCTATTCAAACAGTAGGTTCTAAAGGCTATGACGGGTTTATAATCGGCATGGTCACCGAGTAGTCCACCGGTTCCCAAGAGCACCCGCATGACCAGTGCAAAACCAGCTCTTATCATCGCTGCCGCTTTGGCATTTTTGTGCCAGAGGGAAATACTTGCCGCACCCGCGTCTGTAAAAGCTCCGGCAGCAAAAACCGCAGCGAAGGCAAAGGGCAAGCCGGACATAGCCCTTTCAGCGCAGGGCAAAAGCGCATTTTTTGGGCCGTTTTCAATGCAAATCGGCAATGGTCTGCGAATTCGTGCAAAGTTCGGATTTACTGTCTGGTCAAGCGACAAGCCCAACGACGTATATATGCTCAATGCGGAAAACAAAACATACATCCGCGAGACGGCCTTTGAGTGGCTCGACTGGAATCGCCGCGGTTGCCCGAACATAGATGTTTCGGAAGTGCAATTAGTTGACAAGGTCAATGTGCATGGACAGCCGTGCTTGCACTACGCCGCTTATCAAATGATACGCAACCGCAAAGTTAAGTGCGCGGAATTCTACAGCATGGAAAAAGGTCCGCGCGACCCTGTTCTTATCGATTTCTGGTGCAAACACTTTTTACTGCCTTCGAAATATGGATTTCCATTGCTTGTAAAACAGCGAGTAGGCGAAGCAATGCAAACCATAATGGACATTGAAGTGAAGCCGATGCCGCTTGCAAATGTTTCCTTGTCTGTTCCCAAGGACTATAAACGCACCACGGACAAGGCCGCCTTTTATTTTTCCGATGGCAGCGGATCTATCAACAAATCTGATCTGGAAGAATTTTTCCAGCAGCCGTTGAAGTAGAGGTCAGGCATGAAAACTAACGCTGTGCGACTGCTGGACACACTCAAAATAAACTATGAACTACGCGAATATGAAGTTGATCCCGATGATCTGACAGCTCAAACGGTGGCACACAAAATCGATTTTCCAATCGATCAAGTTTTCAAAACCCTTGTGGTGCGCGGTGACAAAACAGGTGTGTGCCTTGGCGTGGTGCCGGGCAGCATGAGCCTCGATCTGAAAGCGCTGGCAAAACTGAGCGCCAACGCCGACGTGAAAGTGGTGCCCTTGAAAGAAGTCGAGTCACTGACCGGATACATACGTGGAGGCGTCACGGCACTAGCCTGCAAAAAGCCCTATCCTGTCTACGTTGACGAAACGATGACATTGTATGCTCAGGTGTCAGTGTCAGCCGGTGTTCGTGGAACACAAATTCTAATTTCACCTGACGACTATATTAAAGCAGTCAATGCCACCATCGGTGATATTTGCAAACCGGAAGGCTAACTGCGCAAAACAAATAGGAAATCCAATGATAGTTGAGTTCGACCAAGCAGGACCGGAAACCATTTACAAGATATTGATCGGCAGCATCTTGCCGCGCCCGATAGCCTGGGTTTCGACCTTG
>PNKB01000138.1 GCA_013997645.1 Cyanobacteria bacterium PR.3.49 | reverse complement strand
ATTTTGCTGACAACAGGTTGCTTGGCATAACCCGTCTGCAAATTTTGCAAGGTCATTTGCAAGTGCGGGTTTACCTTTTGCGCCCGACTTTCTATCCTCCGGACGTGCCGGAACGTTTGCTGCGCAGCGTTGCACTTCATGAAATGGGTCATGCCATCGGGCTTTTCGGACACAGCGATGGAGCGCAGGATGCCATGTTTGCCGGCGAATTGTTCTCTGGCAAGGGCAAACTCTCGCTTGCCAAGCCTGGAGGCATTACCCAGCGCGATTTGAATACTCTGAAAAAAATCTACGAATGTCCGCCCATGGGCGCCAATGTCAGTACCTCCAAGCCAATGGAATGGTCCTCGCGCCTCTAAGCGGATACTTTGAGCACGAATCTTTACAAGGCCTTATGTGCCTGAAGTATTGGCGTGTGCGGCTGGATTCGGTAATTATTATCTCTGCCTCAGGATCGAAAAGCCGGACGGGAGGACAATTTGAATGCTTATAAAGGAGCTGCGACATGTCTTTTGAGAACAAAGAGATAACGATTGCGCACAGTCCCGACTCGGACGATGCCTTCATGTTCTATGCGCTTGCTAAGGACAAACTCGATACAAAGGGTCTGAAAGTAAACCAAGTTTTGAAAGACATTCAGTCGCTCAACCAAGACGCCATCAACGGCAAGTATGAAGTGTCCGCAATTTCCTTTGCTGCCTATCCTTCCGTCAGCGAGCGCTATGCCCTGATGACTTGCGGCGCCAGCATGGGCTTCAAATATGGTCCGATGGTGATCGCCAAGCCCGGTGTCCAGAAAGAAGACTTGAAGAATATGACTGTCGCTATTCCGGGACAGCTCACCACAGCTTACTTGACGATGAAAATGTGGATGCCCGGACTGAAAACTATCGATGTTCCTTTTGATCAGATTTTGGAAACCGTACGTGATGGAAAAGCTGATGCTGGTTTGATCATCCATGAAGGTCAGCTGACCTACCAAACTATGGGACTGGAGAAAATCGTCGACCTCGGTCAATGGTGGTTTGATGAAACCGGTCTGCCGCTGCCGCTCGGCGGCAATGTGATCCGCAAGGATCTGGGCGCTGAATTGATTGAACTGGCAACAAAGCTGTTGAAAGGTTCAATAGAATATTCGCTGGCCCACAGACCGGAAGCGCTCGAGTATGCGCTTACTTTTGCCCGCGATATGCCACCGGAATTGGCGGACAAATTTGTCGGCATGTATGTCAATGAATTGACCGTAGACTATGGTGATGAAGGACGTGCAGCCATCTCCAGACTGTTTGCCGAGGCGCACAAACGCGGCGTCATCAAAGAACCAGTCAAAGTGGAATTCGTCGGCGCGCTGGCAGGCACCAAGGCCTAAACGCGCCAGACAAGCCGCAACTTAATCGAGGCGCGTCATTGTAGCGCCTGTGTTCGTGCGCATCCTTATGGCACGTCCGCGTTGATCCACTTCGAAAATGAAAGTGCAGCTGCCTGCATACGGACCTGTCCATGAGCAGTTGCCGCTGAGACCGCCTGCATTGATCATGCCTATCCCTACTTCATTCATATGAGGTTGTTTCCAGCCAAAGTTTTTTCCTTTCTGCCAGATTTGATATTGAACTTGATTGGCGCCCATCCACAATCCTTCAACATTGGGGAGCATTCCACTCGCGCTCGGCACACCCTTTTGCGCTTGCTGCATCATTGAATTGGCCATAGCCAACGCTTCCGGTCTGATGAGCACGACCCCGTCGCCACCGACCATTTTTATAGCTTTGCCGTTGGCGTCGCTTTCAATCATTGCCGAGCCTGAGCCGACACTGGCACCTGTCCATTGAGAGGACTGAGTCCTTCCGTCTTCGCTGATCAAACCTCTCAAAGCGGTGCCGTTGATGTCGTAACCTATTGTTCTGCCATTCTGCCAAAAGACGTAATTGACGCCGTTTGAACCGATCCAGGCTCCGGAAATATCAGGAATTTTTGCGTTCAAGCTGCCTTGAGGCAGTGCTGCAACTTGCACGGGTGGCGGCGATTGCACGCTTGTCGGCGCGGGGGCGGTTTGAACAGCTGTTCGAGCGGCAGAAGTAGTGCTGGGAATCTCTACGTCGACAAGCGCTTTTCGTGGTTCGCTTGGTTTTACCGCGAGCTGTAAATCTTCGCCTTTCCATTTGCTCATCTCGAGCACCGGCGTTTGCATGACGCCGCGCTCTGCGGCAACCTGTTGCTGCACGCCGGTCTTCAATACATTGAACGCATCGGTGAGCTTGGTGCCCGGACCTTTCGATTGCAAGGCATCCATTAGCGTGTGAGTGAAAACGCCGTTTGGATATTTCTTGGATTCCCATGAAGCCTCGTTCTTCGCGCTCGAGCAAATGACCATGTGACCGGTGCCTTGCGCAATAGCAGACGCATCTACATTGGAAGTGCGAACCAGACCTTTGCTTTCACCTGCGCCGCCTGAATGGCAGGCATCGAGGATCACGAGAACTCGTCTGCTGTGCACGCGCTCTTTAATCGTCGCAGCCAGATGCTGAATCGGTATTCCAGTTGTGAAAAGTTTTTCCGGATTGGTGTCGTGCGCGACAACATAATTTACCCCGGCGACATCGAGGTCCGAGGGGCTGCCGTGGCTGGAAATGAAGATGACTACGAGGTCGTCGGGAAGGCTCACGCGCGGCAGCCAGCTGTCTCCGAGCACGTCTAGAATTCTGTCTTTGGTGGCTTGCCCGTTCTGCAGCAATTTGATGTGGTCGGGCGCAAAATTGCATTTGTTGATCAGGAAATCGCGAAAGTCTTGCGCGTCCTTGGCCGCATATTTCAAGTTCAATGAAGGTATCGAGAATTCGCTGATGCCCACGACAAGAGCCCACTTGTCTTTGACTGGAGTGTTGATCGGGGCGGCTGCCTGAGGCGGTGCGGACGATGCTTTGATGGGCAGCGCCACAACGATAAGAAGCGACATTGCCAAGGCTCTGAGCCCTTTCAACATTGTGTATCTCCTTTCGGCGGACAAATGCAACGGAAATTATACTATGGGGCGTCCAGAGCTTTGTTTAGCTTGAACGATCCCGGCGCGCCTGCTCGTAAGAGACAATCAGATAAACGAAACTGGAAAAGTTGGAAACTTCGACGAGGCGCCAGTGCTCGTCCTGTCTTTCCATTTTTAGCTCCAATAACATGTCGGTGTCGTATCGCTTGTTGTGCAGCATCACGCCTATGGTGGCATCGTTTTTTCTGACGCGAACGAAAGCAATTTTTTTAAATGCTTGCTTGCCGAAGCCGAGCTTGCCGGTGACATTCTTCATGGACAGATCGCTAAGACCAAATCCGCCTTTTGATTTGGATTCCTTTTCTGACGGACTTTCGTCATTCATGTCGCCCGTATCCAGACCTGTCGACTGCGTCAAATTGGCAGGTTTTGCAAGCGCAGTTTGCGGATGTTCCTCAACGCTCTGTCCTCGGGCGGCAGCTAGGGCTGCCGGTCTTTGTGCTGCAGGAACGGAGTCGAGTGGAACTTCCTGCACGACAACTTTGCCATCTTTGGTTTTGGTGACTTTTAAAACGCGACCGATTGCCGGCGCGGTAGCGTTGTCTTTTCTCTTTCGTCCTTTGGTAATCCTGCCTGCACCCTGGTTTACTGCTAATTGATTGCTCTCAACGAAATGACTGACTTCGTTTTTGATAATGTCCATGAGAGTCGGCTTGACCAGACTGATCAAACTGGAGCCGAGCATCTCTCCCAATACTCCTTTGCTGAGGCGGGAACGAACTTGCGGCGTCAGAAAACCGTCGATCATGTTGGAGGAAACGCGCTCAACATCGACGTATTGCTCAAAGGACCTGAGATCGTGATGAACAATCGCTTCTCTAATTTCCAGGATTGAATAAAAAGGTGTGGTCGTCCAATACCAGTATCCGAAATTGACGAATACCAATAGGAATACAATGGCGATTTTCCACATTTCAGAAGCTGGCTGGCATTGTCTGCAGGTATTAAAAGACCGCCGGTCAAACGGCTAACATATCATACCCACGACCATTGCATGCGCGTCGGAGCCGCCAAACCCAAGCCTGTAATAGCCTGGTCGAGAGTTTGCTCCTTTTGTTTGCAACTGCTCAGTATTTTGACAGCCTGATCTTTGGAAACGACTCCGTACTTCAAGAGCGACTGGCAACGCAGCGCGCGGTGCAGCATGCTTTTTGTAATGAGACCGGCGTCGAGAAGCATTTTTCCGATTTTGACGTTGTTGGTGACGGCGGCTGTCACAGTCCCTTCGACGGCTTCGCGCGTCAAGACGCAAGATTCGATCAGCAATTCACCAAGCCGCAATTCTTCTTGCGAGCGAGAACGTTGGGTGATGCTGGTGATTGCGTTATGCAGGAGCATGTTTTCCTTGGCAATCAATCGCATTGCCTCTGCCGCTTGATACGCCTTGAGTTCACCACCTGCCACCGAACCCTGCAGCATCATTGCGTTTTCCAAAAGCTCGTCCGTTGCCAGTCCCTGTTCGCGCAAGACTTGTCCAAACGGTTTGTTTTTGAAAAGTTCGATTTCCAGACACTCGGCCAATTCGCTCTCGGAAATCAAACCTGACATACGCATCAGCTCTGAGAGTTTGAGTGACCCCACAGCCGGTGTTTTGAAACTGCCCATCTCGAACAAGGCTTGCTCCAAGCAAATATTTTTCTGCTGTGCAAGTTTCAATGCATCTATCGCTACGCCGCGCTCAATCGACTTTTCTCTGATCAATAGAACGGCTTGCAGAGCCGAACTGAAAAGTGAGCTTGTGATATCGCCGGTGATTACAAGAACGCGCCCGATCAATATTTTTGTCTGCAGAGATTTCTGCATGGCGCGACCGAATTGATCCTGACTGATCAATTGCGCCTGCGTGAGCAGGTCAGTCAGATCATTGTTCATGGAAGGCGTGACAAGCGTCTTCTGGTGCACCGACATCAACTTCTTCAGAGCCTGATGAAAGTCGATATCATCATTCTGGGCCAGGCGAATTGCGTTGATGGCAGTATCCAGACGAATGGTGTTATTCTCGACCATGGCCTTGGCTGCCAAAAGCGGGCGCATGCTCTCCTCGCTGAAGCTGCCGGATTGCATGAGAGCTCTTTCCAAAGGCAGATTCAATCTCTGCGCAATCGAAATGGCATTTTCCAGTGTTTGATTGTCTACTACGTTGGCGCTGCGCACAAGTTCAAGCAAAATCTCTGACTGCTTTGACGCACCAAACATTCTCAAGGCCTCCGGTCGAATTTTATTCTCAAAATGCATTTGTCTGAAGCCTCGTATGGTGTCGGCATTCCTGCCTACTTCCATCGTTTCAGACACAAGCGTTTCCCGCCAGGTAGAGCGAGAAAAATCACTGGAAAGGGGTATTGCCTCCTTCGAAAGTTGATCGACACTTACCTAAATCTGCCAATTTTTTTCAACACAATATCGGGATTTTTTCCTCACCCCATTCTATAGATCAGTATGCATTTAGACTCAAACAATCTTTGCGATTGCCCAAAGGCACGTTACTTGGCGGGGACATTAACTACATTTAGTGTAGCATGTGCGTGCCGGTGGACAACCCTCGAGAGGGTCACCAGCACTTAAAATCTCTGGGCTAAACAGATCTATTTTCTTGCCGGCGCCAGCTTTGTCCAATCAATTATCCAGGCAGGATTTGACGCATTCCCTAAAAAATCTCGCTTCCATCGAATACTTACTTTCTGTGCTGAAAGTATTCAAAACACTGGCAGCTTGACTTGAATATTCGATGCTCCCATTGTTTGCACCGCTGTATACGCGCAGATGGGCTCGGCTGCAATTGCTGCAAACCAGTGACGCAGCCAGATCGTCATGGACGTAATCGAGCTGAAAACCGCGCACGCGATAACCATCAATTTCTTTGGAGACCACAGCGTGCATAACGACAGGTATGCGCTCTGTGTCGTGTCCGGCCCTGGTTAAAAGCGCATTTATAGTCAAGCCGGCGGTTTTCTCGTCAAAGACAACAGCCTCGCCCACTGAGACAATTTGACCCCGCACGATCGGAGCCGATTCATGTCCGGACCAAAGCGCTCTTTTGATTTGCTCAGCCAACGCGTTATTGTCCACCCACTTACTCGACTGGTGGTGCGCTTTTTCCAATTTGTTCGGCTCGAAATTCAATGCATCCGCAGCCCAGAACTTAACGAAGTCAGTCGCTATCTGCTTGTCGATGGGAGTGTTGCAGTCATAGCTGCTCACGGCTGCAGTTGTGTTCTGCTTAAACGATTGGGAGCAATTGTCGATGGCGACGGCTGCTGAAAACGATATTGCAATAATGCTGAAGCATGCGGCCAGGCAAATTCTGTGCGGAAAAACTGAAATGGCTTCTGCCATAATGCAATCTCCGTTAGAGCCGAGGACAGATCTACTTTATACCCGGATCGCAAAAGCAAATCTCAGCATTCATGCGCATTTTATAACTCAGACGCCTTGATCGAGCTGCTTGAATAGCGACGTTAGCGCGGCGACATAATCTTTCAAGTCGGCTTCAAGTACATCGTTGTGTCCTGAGTTTTTCAATCTCACGAATTGTTTGGGCGATGATGCTGCAGCGTACATCTGGTCCGCGTACTTAATCGGCAGGATATTGTCTTTTTCACCGTGAATGATCAAAAGCGGTATTTTGCTCGACCTTAAGATCTGACAGTTGTTTAATTGCGGCTGAGGGAAAGTGAAGTCAGGAAATAGATTGAGCCAGATGAAGCGGTCTCTGGCTGCACCAGGCAGCGATGCAAATCCTGACTGAAGGACGAGTGCGGCTGCCGGTCTTTGTTTGGCGATCTGGCATGTGACGGAGCAACCGAGCGATTCGCCATAAAGGACAACTTGGTTGGCATGCCAGCCTAATTGCTTCGTCAAATAGTCATAGGCAGCAATGCCGTCGTCGACGATGCCGCTGACCGATGGGTCGCCTTCGCTTTTGCCGTAGCCTTGATAGTCATACAAAAGAACAGACGCGCCCAATTGCAGCATGTGAATAACATGAGGAATACGGTGCGCAACGTTGCCGGCATTGCCGTGGCTGAGAAGAAAAACACGCTTCGAGCCCTGGCGATTGAAGTAGAGCCCGTTCAGCATCTTTCCGTTGGCTGATTTGAATTTGACAGCTTCTACTTTCGTCTTCAGCTTGTCGGCGATTGTCGCCAGGGGCGCTTTCATGTCATACGCGGTCTGGTCCGGAAAGAAAAGCAGGATGCGCGTCAATTGAAACAGGCAAACGGGAGAAAGTATGAAAAACAATATGGATAGTTTGACTGCTTCAATTGCTGCCATTCTCTTGAAGGACGGTTTTTCACTGTCTTTCAATTTCCAGCGGCGCAGCCGGACTTTTAAATCAGGTGCTTGCTGCGCCTGAACATCCGTTTTGATTTCCGTATCTTCGGTGATTGGCTGGCTGGCGTTTGAATTCACGTTCTTATCCTTTTGGGGAGAAAGAGGCGGGCTATTTGTCCGGAAGGCGAACACCGCGGGCAAATGCAGGGTTCTCAGTCCGCAATTTCAGCGTACAGTCTAAGAACGTGGCAGCGCGTAAGACGGCGCTCAGTTAATATACTGTTGCCCGCGTATGAGATTTTTGTGCAAAAAAGGGCGCTTAAGAGCGAAATTGTTGATTTTCGCGCCTAGTATGGGAATTGTTACTTTGGGACGAATAAATCGAACTGCGAAAGGCAACTCCAGGGTTCCTCTATGAATCAGGCAGAAGAAACGGTAAACAGTAAGACCTCGAAAGATCAAGGCGAAGTCGCATGGGAAACCTTTTGGCAGGCTGGCTCACGGGCTTTTCAGCTGGGGCGCTATGCGGATGCTGAAAAGCTGTTTCAGAAAGCATTGCAAGATGTGCGTTCACCCGAGTCGGTTGATGCGAAGCGTGCACCTGATGAGGAAGATACATTATCGAATGCCACTACGGCAGAAAGAGTGGTCGCGCAGGCGAAGATATTGAGCAGTCTGGGCGAGCTTTATCTTGTTCAGGGCTGGCACGTCGAGGCCGAGAAGGCTTACACGAAAGCGATGTCTCTCAAAGAGAAGATTTCCGGACCCGATAGTTTGTCCGTTGCGGAAGTCTTGAGCAAGTTGGGAATTATCTACAGGGCTCAAGGCAAGTTTCAGGATGTAGAGCCTGTACTCAAACGTGCACTGAGCATTTATGAGCGCGATCCTGGCTCCAATAAGTTGGATGTTGCCACCGCACTGGAGACGCTGGCAGATTTTTATCGTGCGCACGGCAAGTATGATCAGGCTGAGCCGCTCTTTCAAAAGGCGCTCTCCATGCGTGAATCGGTGCTCGGCGCCGACCATCCTTCCATGGGACCGAATTTGCAAAATCTTGCCCTGCTCAATCATGCATCAGGAAAATACGAGCTTGCCGAGCCGCTTTACGCGCGGGCATTGAAAATTTGTGAGGCTACATGGGGAGCTGACCATCCTTCTTGTGCCACCATACTCAATCATCAAGGCGAGTTGTTGCGCATGAAAGGAGACTTTCCGAATGCTGAGAAAACCCACTGGAGAGCCCTCAAAATAAGGCAGACGGCGCTTGGCGTAGAGCACCCTTCGACCGCCCAGAGTCTTGCCAGTCTGGCTCTTCTCTTTCATTTGCAGTGTAAGTACGACCAAGCCGAGCCGCTCTATAAAACGCTTGTCGAGTTGCGCACCAAAGATTGGGGGCCGAAACACCCTCATGTGGCTGATATGCTCAATAATCTCGCCGAGGTTTATCAGGATCAAGGTAAGTACAGTGAGGCCGAACCGCTCTTCTGGCGAGCCCTTTCAATAACGCAAGAGGCTCAGGGGCCGGAACATCCGAGTGTAGCCAGAGCGCTGCGCAATCTTGCCGAGCTGTATGAAGAACAAGAGAATTATGACGAGGCCGATCGTCTGTTTCGCTGGGGGCTCGGCGTCGGCGAGAAGGCACTGGGCAGCGAACATCCGGAAGTAACCGAATTAATCGCTCGTTACGCATCCTTGCAGAAGCGTATGGCAGAAAACGAAGACGACGACACGCCCTCGACTAACTGGCAAGATTGACTAAGCTACGGGCACAGTGGTCTTTTCTTTCGACTGACTCAGCTTTTTGCGCACGCCTTCTCCTGCAAGAAGCCCGGAGGAAGCGGCTTGTCCAACTCCTCTGGTCCAGCTGGATGAATCGCCGATGATGAAAAGATTGGGAACGTTGGTCTCCATGTTTTTCGAGACTGTTATCGAATCAGGATAGCTCTTGCACTCGGGCGCGAAGAGCAAGGTGGAATCATCAGCCACACCCGGGCAAATTTTGTCTAGCGCATCGAGATATTCGATGATCCCTTCCAAAATTCGGTGCGGATAAGCCAGCGACACATCGCCGCATTCCGCTTCCAAAGTCGGTTTTACAAGATTATTTGTCAGTGATTTGGTGCGCCTGCCGGCTCTGAGATCGCCCAACCTTTGCACAAGCGGACCTCCGCCTGCCAGCATATTCACTATCTTGGCGATAGTTTGCGAGTAAAGCTGCGGATCTTTGAATGGGCGGGTGAAAGTCTTCGAGACCAGAACAGCGAAATTGTTATTTTCGCTCTTTTCATACATCTTCGAATGCCCGTTCACGAGCACATAATCGCGGTGATTTTCCGGAGTTACGAAACCTTTGGGATTGGAGCAAAAATTGCGCACGACATCATTCGAATGTTTGCTTCTGTAATAGAGTTTGGGCTCGTAAAAGCGCCTGTCGACTTCTTCTGTGAAGAAGCAACTGGTCTCGACGCGAATGCCGACGTCGACCTGACCGGGATAAATATCCAGGGATTTATAGAACTCTTGCTGAGTGAGCCAGTGTGCACCACCACGACCGACGGACAGAATGCACATATCGAAGAGGTCTTCTTGCTCGTTGCCTTGCTTTCGGTAGCCATCATATTGAACGAGGAATTGTTCTCCACGCCTGGATACAGACATCACTTTCATGTCCCAGTGGAAAGTGATGTTGGAGCCTTTTGCTTTTATTTCTTCCAGGATGCTCGTATTGATTGCCGGCGCGTTGTCCGAGCCGCAATGCAGAAGTTCTTGATAGTGGTAGGTCATGCCCGCCAGTGTGGCCTTCTTTTTGATCCATTCGAGATCTTCTTCATTCGGCGTGACAACCGGGATTTCACAGGGCGCATGTTTGAGAATTGTTTCTTTGACGATATTCAGTTTCTTCTGCAATTCATCGCCGCCGACCAGGTCATAGAGCCGCCCGCCGATTACCGGCGAAGCGGACAAGATAACTTTGAAGTCGTTCCAGCTGCCGGCAGACTGTCCGGGCGCGCAATAGCTGCAGGCTTTGGGAGGGCACACGGTAAGCACACCCTGGTCGATCGGGCAGGCATATCGCTTATCGTAAACAGGTCCCACATCGAATACATGTACTTCAACGTCTGCGCCGGCAAGCTCTTTTAGAGCGAAGAGACCGGAAGCACCTAATCCTACTAACGCAAGCTTTTGCATTTGTCTGTTTTTCTTAAACCCCTGAGATCCCACAGGCGTGGGCGATTTTACCCGTTTTCGGGTCGTCAGACCGCCTGCCTGCCTTGGCCACAGCGGCATTTTACCACTCTAACTAGTGGTGCACACGGAATTCTTGACTACTTAAGGCAAATATTAGGAGTTGCCTATTCCACGAATTTCTTCATGCGTTCGTGCTCGAGGGTTTCGAGCATGCCGACCATTTGTGTGGCCAGCTCGTCCGTAATCTTCTGCAATGCCACTTTTTTGTGGGTCTTGTACTCGTTTTGATAGCTGCGCAAGTCGATGGGATTGCCGACATCAATGACGATGCAGCGAGGCCCTTTAACTGAAATCTGTCCGAACACTTCATGCTCGATGCGCTCGAGCACGTCGGCAAAACGCTCCTGCGTCATATGTTCTTTTATGTAGCCATCGTAGATGGAGACAAAATTGACCACACGATCGAGGTCTTTGTAGAAACCTTTGATGGCGGCCGCTTTCTCGCCGTGCCGCTCTTTTTCGTACTCGGAAAGCCCGTCTTCAGCCTCATAAACGAAGTCGTCGATCTTATTTCTGAGCATGCGCACTGCATCAAGAGTGCGATCGCTTTTCGGCAGATCGATATTCAGATAATTGGACATGCGCGAGAGAATAGCCATTCTCAATGTCGTGATGCGATCGTTGAGAGTGGCATCTTTAGCCGGTTTTTGATCGTACTCAGCTTCCAGAACCGAGATCAATTTTTCAGCAACAGCCATTAAGCGAGGATAAAGTTTTGAGCCTGAAGGCCGCGGCACCGACAATTTTGCTTCCAGTTTTGCAAGAGTGTCTATAAGAGCGGATTTTATATCCGCAGCATAGGTGTATTTGAGAGCAATGGGCACGATGAACAGGTGCTCGGATAAGCCCTGTTTGTCGAGCTCGTCGAGCGCCCAGAAGGACAACTGCGCTGCTCCTGTCTCCAGCGGCAAAAGCGTGTCGTTCTGCCGGGAGATTTCGCCTTCCGGAAAAAGCACCAGCTTTCGCTTGCCTTCGGAAAGGATTTTTTTCGTCATTTTGAACGACTCGCGGTCGGGCGCGCCGCGCACCACCGAGTAGGCGCCGATGTGCTGCAACCACCAGCCGTTGAAGCCTCTGTCCCAGTCGAAAACTTCGCGGGCGGCAACATAATTGAAATTCTCTTTGGCTGCCTGTCCGAAAAAAAACATCGCCTGTGGATCGTGGCGATTGGAATGGTTGGGGCAGATTAGGGCACGCTTGCCTTTCAGTTTGGAAAAGCGGTCTAGAGCGCCTTCTCTAATTTTGATCTGGGTGTCGTGCATGCCGTATTTTTTGTAAAGAGGCGCGCACAGCTTTATGAAATTGATCAGAAACGCTGATTCTTTTGGAGGGCGAAAGTCAAGCACTGGTCGTGATCTCGCGAATATAATCTGGACTGGAGAGTTTGAGCAATTCAGTATAACAATGAATTGACGGCTCCACTTCTTTGCTACGGAAATGCCCTAAAAGCCAAGCGGGGTGAAGCTTAATGAGTAATGGCACTGAAATTGTAATTTTCCTGTTTGAGCTTGCGAATCAAAGACCGCGCCGCAGCGATCGTTTGTTTCGGTTCCAACTCGTGCATGATCATTATCCCGCCCGGAACTGCATATTTGGACAGTCTCTCTACGACAGAGCGCTCTCCAATCCGCTTCCAGTCTTCTGAGAACGCGCTCCAATATACGGTTTTCATCCCTTGTTCGAGCAGAAGAGCATGCGCTTTTTTATCGACGATTCCAAACGGCGGACGAAACAACACCGGATCATTGCCGGTTATTTCTTTGATACGCTGATTGGTGGTGAGAATCTCTTTTTCCATTTTCTTTGCCGATAGGATGGGCAAAAACTGATGGCTGTATGTGTGATTGCCTAGGGCATGCCCTTTTCGGCTGACTTCCAGAACCAGATCTTCGTTTTTTTCCACCTGATTGCCGATCACGAAAAAAGTGGCTTTTACACCTTCTTCTTCGAAGAGTTCGAGCAAATATGGCGTCGTGTCCGGATTTGGGCCGTCGTCGAAGGTCAGGTGAATTTCGTGTGTGCCACCATATATGGGGTCGTCAATCAGTTCGATTTCTCTTTTTGCCGTCTGACCATGCCACATGCCGGCGGGCAAAAGCCGCTTGGCCAGCCCAGTCAAGCCTTCCATATGCCAGCCCGCAAGCGAATCAGAAACACGGCTCGAGACTTTGCTTGTCAAGCTTGTTGTTTGATGTTTTGACTGCGGATTAGAGCATGAGTTAGACATTGGCTGGTTCGCCCGATTTTGCAGTGTTTTGAATAAGCAGATGAATAGCGCGTCTGGCTTTGTCGCCGACTTCCTGCGAACGCCTCTGGGCGATGGATTCGATAGCACTGGCGAAAGCGTAAAAACGCTCGATTGGCAGGTGAGTAGCTTTGGGATGAGGCAAAAGGCTGCGCAAATAGCCGCGCAAGTTATTGCTTTCCTTATCGCTGAGCGGCTGAATCAGGGTCAAAAGAGGACCTAATGAACGCAACGAAATCAGCGGTGTGGTGTAAGTAATCACGTTTTTCGATAAAGCTCGGTGAATTAGCACGCATTGAGGCAAGGGTGCCCCTTTGTCGTTAGGACTCTCTGGGATCGTAACCATTTGATCGGCCCAGAGTCCGAAGTCATGCAACAGATCAAAAAGTGAACCGGCCTTCTTGTGGTCTTGCCCCAGAACCGGTAAAAGCCCGTAAATGAGCGGGCGCGCATCGCACTTGTCAACATCCTTCGATACGTTCAGCATAGCACCCGACAACGACGACGCCTTAACGAGCAGGGCGGACTCATTGATTTCGCCTATGCGCCCGGGGGCAAACTCGACTTCTTTGATCGAATACTCCTGGCACAGAAGCACGTCCAGTACGGCATCGCCCACGATCGCCCCGAATTCGGCGGAGGTAACGTTTCCGGTTACGAAATAGATCATCACCTTGGGAATATTCCTTCCCAAAGACACATGCAGAATGCCTGTAACTTTCTCCAGGCTCAAAAACTGCATCACATTGAAGATGGTGCCTTCCCGAACTGAGGTGATGTGAAAATTGATGCCCACGGAAGCGAATTTACCAGGAAAGAAGCCTACCCAGTTAGAACCGGAACGGATTTGGAAGCGTAGGACAAACAAAACACGCTTCTTAGATTATATTCTTCCCGAAATCTAATTGGCCGCTTCGAGGTTGAGCTTAGCCATGAGGGCTTTGCGAACTACTTCCCTGTCGTCGAAGTGAATCGTCTTATCGGCGAGTATCTGGTAGGTCTCGTGCCCTTTTCCGGCGACCAGAATGACGTCGCTGTCGCCTGCTTCATCAATGGCCATATGAATAGCCTGCCAGCGATCGGGCTCGACTTTTACGCACTTCATGCGCTTTATGCCGGCAAGAATATCGGCAATTATTTGCTGGGGATCTTCGGTGCGCGGGTTGTCCGATGTGACGACCACCTGATCGGCAAGGTTTTCGGCGATTTCGCCCATTTGAGGGCGCTTGGAATTGTCGCGGTCACCGCCGCAGCCGAATACTACATATAACTTGCCGCCCGGCGGCACGAGTTTCCTGGCTGCTTTGAGCACATTATCAAGACCGTCCGGCGTATGGGCGTAATCTACTAGGCAGAGCGGCTGTGCCAGGCTTTCGTTCTTGCGCCCGGAAACCCGAACAATCTCGAAACGCCCGGCCACGCCTTCGAAGCTCTCGATTGCTTCTTTCAAATCGGCGCGGTCGATACCTTCATTAAGGCAGATAGCCAGTGCGGCCATGGCATTATAGACGTTGAAAACACCGTTCAGCTTCAGGCTCACTTCCATGGGACCGGCTGGTGTGGCCAGTTCCAGACGTGTACCGCTGAAGTCGAAATCGGCTTTGACGGCGCGGACGTCCGCTGTTTCGTTCCATCCATAAGATAGAACGCGAACCGATTTATCCACCGACTTGATAAATTCTGGTGCCAGAGCATCATCCAGATTGATGACGGCCGCTTTGCTGCCCTGGATGCTTTCAGAAAGTTGGCTGAACAACAGGCGTTTGGACTTCCAATAGTGGTCCATTGTTTTGTGGAAATCGAGGTGATCCTGAGTGATATTGGTCAGGCAAGCGGCAGCGAACTGGCAACCGTCCACTCTTTTGAGGGCCAGAGCGTGGCTTGAGACTTCCATTGCCACATGGGTCAGTTTGCGCGCCACCATGGACGCGAGCAATTCTTGCAGGTCAGATGCTTGCGGGGTTGTGAACTTCAAATCCTCATATTGCTTATCGCCGTCCTGGCGCGTCCATCTCGCTCCCAGAGTGCCGATCAGCCCCACTTTTTGTCCGGCTTTTTCCAATAAGTGCTCGACCATGTGTGTAGTGGTCGTCTTGCCGTTGGTGCCGGTAACTCCTATCAGTCTGAGTTTGGTGGAGGGTCGATCAAAAAAGTAGTCCGAAGCTTTAGCCAGAGCCAGGCGCACATCGGGCACAACCACAAAAGGCGTCGTCAGCGCGTTCTGGCCTGCCGGTTTTTTTTCTGAAATGACAACGGATGCTCCCTTTTGGAGAGCATCCTGAATAAATGTATTGCCGTCTTGCTTTTGTCCTTCGATGCAGAAAAATGCATCGCCTTTTTCGACCAGGCGGGAATCGTATCTGATCCCCTTTACCTGCGAGTCGGCCTGCTTTTCGCCGCTCAAGACTGAAACGTCGTCCGGGAAGGACGTTTTCAACTGTAAGAGAAAATCATCCAGCTCTTTTGCTGCTGGCTCTGTCTTTTGCGTCAACAATTTTGGGTCCGAATAACTGATCTGACAGACTGACTATCAGACGGGATAAACAGAGATCAGTTGGCGACCGCGCTGTTCTTCGAATTTCACAACGCCGTTGGCGACAGCGTAGAGGGAGTCATCTCCGGCTACTCTGACGTTGGCGCCTGGATGGAAGCGGGTGCCGCGTTGTCTGACCAGAATGTTGCCGGCAGTGACATGCTCGCCGCCGTACTTCTTAACACCAAGGCGCTTGGGCTGGCTGTCGCGCCCGTTTCTTGTCGAACCTGCCCCTTTTTTATGTGCCATGACAAATCAACTCCATGTGTGACCTATTGAGTTCGCTCCGAATGCCGGTGCTTACTCTGCCGATTTTTTCTT
>PNKB01000137.1 GCA_013997645.1 Cyanobacteria bacterium PR.3.49 | reverse complement strand
GACTTGCCGAAGGTTGATCGCGAGGGTGATGTCTCTCCGTCACCAGTACGTTAGAACCGGCATGAAGACTTGCTTCTAGGAAATGCAAAAAAAATTCGCAGAGGGATGTCAGGGGTGTTATTCAACCTTTCAACTGGGTAAATAACAGACAGATAGGCGTTCGTCTTTTCGCACCAGAATTTGCTGTGGGCGGTTTTTAACATGTTCAAGTTTTGTCCCCCGATTTCCCGATTCAAAGTTTCGCTCCTCTGGCTGACTATTGCAGCGCTGGTATCACCGGCGATGGCGGCCGGCAACACCCATCAGGACAGCGTGTTCTCGAGCGTGACGGTAAGCGCTTCCCCGAAGACCGTTTATGATGCCATAAAGATGCAGCGCATGGTTGATCCTGCCCGCAAACTGGTTTCTTATGCCGGTGCCGAGGCCATGATTGACGAAAATTTCTCCGGTTTACCGGTGATAGGCAGCGCCAAATGTTTGTACAAAGAAGTGGAAAGCTCACCTGAGCGTGTCGAGTATTTCCTTGTGCAATCCGACAAATTCAAACGATTCGAAGGATGCTGGACTCTTACTCCTGTAGAAGGCGGACGCAAGACTGAATTGAAGCTGTCGTCCTACCTCGAGACCGGAGTTCATGTTCCTTTTGCTCGGCAAATAACCAACTGCTCCGTGAAAAAGGACGTTCTGCGCCGCCTCGGTCGCGTCAAGGTCTTAGCCGAAGCATCCTGCACTGAAATTACTCTTCATCACACCAAGAGCAATTGAGGGCAGCACTGAAGCTCCGATTTTCAGGGTTCAAACGATTGCTGTTTGAACCTTTTTCTTTTGGATTTCAGTTTTTGACGCCTGCGCCTAACCCCAGGTAAACCAGGAGCGAATCGTGCCCCAGACGCTTGGTTTTGCCTGGCGCAAACCGTCGACTCTGACGTTGCCGTCCGATACTCTGCGCTTCCCGCCAATGACGATTTCGTAGTAGAGCGGTCGATTGTTCTTGGCCGGATCGACTTCGGTGCGCAGCAGAACGTAATTGATGATGTTTTCGCGCTTCCAATAGGAGAGTTTGAGGGTCTTGGATTCGCCGCCGTCTTTCGGGCTGCCTACCGACCACGCCGGAGCAATTGCCTTCGGATTTTCAGGATCGTCAAAGGTGCTGTTGAATATGGGGTATCCCCATTCTTTGCCGATTTCACTGACCAGGTTTTCGTATTGCTTTTCGAAAGTTTGTTTTACGTTGGCGACGTGCGGAGAAGCACTCTCAACCACATGCTCTCGGACACTGACAGCCGGGTCTTTGAGCAATGCTTCCATTAAAGTGACCGTCTTAGACATTGATCCTCGCGCCGCCACAACTATTCGCAGGCGGTTAATTGGGTAGTAAGGCGGACCGGGATGCCAGCAAACTATATTCCCATTTTAGCAGCGCAAACAACCCAGGGTTAAGGTAGAAATGTTTGGTTTCTAACTAACCGTGTGTGGACTTCTCTTCAGTTTTAGTCACTGCTGAATTTTTTTCTTTGGAGCGCTCAACAAGCCACTGAGAAATTGATGACACTACCTGTGGTTTGAGAAAAGATGTTCCGAGCAATACGTGTCCGCACTCGGGCAGATACACGACGGACTTGTTCTGGGATGGAAGGTGCTTGTAAATAGACTTGATTGTTCCTGCCGAGACAATGCGATCTTCTTCACCCTGGATGATCAGCACGGAAATATGTTTAGCCAGCCGTCCTGCGAATTTCGGCGTCGTGCTGATAAAGTAGCCGGTTTGCAAAACTTCCTTGCCGGTCAATTCGGTGCGCGAAAGCGGATCGGAAACCATCTCTTTTGTGACGCGATGATCGTCGGAAGAATAGCGAGTAATGTAGCGAGTAACATCCATCAATTTATCGAGGTGCGTGATGCCCTTGACGAAATCTTTTGCCACCATGACCGGATTGAAAGTGCAGGGTTTTGTGCCGGGGCTGACCAGTACCAGCCCGTCCACAATGCCGGGATTGGCGCTGCCTGCTCTGACCGCGACTGCACCGCCGATGCTTTCGCCGATACAGAAAAGCGGCAGGGTCGGATATTTGACACGCAGGTGTGTCAGCAAGACGATCAAATCTTGCGAACTACGGCTGTAATTGACATTTTCGCCCTGGTCGAACGACTTTTGATTGTGATACCACCGGCCGTGCCCTCGCATATCGTAGGCAACAACTTTAAAGCCGAGGCTGGAAAGATGATTGGCAAAAAGTTCAAAACTTCCGGAGTGCTGAGTGGTGCCGTGCACCATCACGACGACTCCTCGTGCAGGCATGAGTGGATTCACCCATTCTCGTACAGGCAGTGTCAATGAATCGAATTGCGGTCCGATTTTACCGAATGATGTATCGAGAAGACCGGAAACTTTAGTTGTTTTGATGCCTACTGCCGGTCTGACAAAAAGTGAAGGTTGTCCGGTCAAAATACCGTCTTTGCCAGGATCTTTAGCGACTACTTCGCCGGTGGAAGGTGAAATGGATTCCAGCATTTGCCAGCGCGGCGAATCCGGAGTGTCTGCATCAGGACTGGTAAGGAATGGGTGCGCTCCGGTGATTTTTAAGCGCGCTACCGGCGAGTCTGAATCGACCGGCTGCAAGCGCAAAACTGCAGCGGCTAGTTTGACCCCGTCTTTTTGATTGGTGGGAGCCAATTTGCCGTCGATAACCGAAATAGGCTCTTTTTTGAAAGTGCTCAGCTTCGGATCGATGTCCGACAGCATCCTTTCGGCGGCATTCTTTGATTCTGACTTTGCTGCTTTTTTGGCAATCTTTTGAGCTGCCTTTTGCGCCGATTTACCTGATTTTTTTGCAAAAACCGGCTGCGTGCTGAACGATGCACCAAACAGAACGGATAGCCCGAGCAAAATGGAAATAACTGATTTAGCTCTGTTCACCGGTGCCCCAAATGAATTCGCCAGTGTCATACCGTATAGCAGGTCAATATCATTGCATAAAAGGGACTGCTTTCCGGTTGTCATTAAAGATCTTGAAAACTCTACCCAGGTTGCCACGTCGGCTTTTAGCTCACAAGGCAGGTGCTCGCGGGCGACAGCCTATATATAAGATAGATAGATTAAATCTAAGCTTTTATAAGCGCGCCGTTACAGCTTTATAGGTTAGCCGTCGCGACTGGCGCCCATTTCCAAGCCATACTGACCTCAACTCTGGAGGTCTGCTCATGAACGCAACTGGAACTGACAAGGCGCCCGGTTCGACCCATTTCACCAAGGCGAGCGTTCAGAACACCTCAACGGCCACCGAAGCCACGGCAATCTGGCTGAAATCCTGCGACAGCCCGGCCCGCTTCTATCTCGACCGCCTGGAAGGCAAGCCTTTGACTGTACAAAAACTGCAGGCGCCGCCGGCCAAAGGTAAGGGTGCTCGTAAAGGTACACCATCCAGGTTGAGGCGCATGCAAAAGCCGCGTGGCATTCGCTCCGGCTTTATCGACTGCATTCGCTGGATGCTGTCTTTTCGTTTGTTTGGGCCGATGTTTGCGTTTTAGTTTGTACGGGCGCGGACTTATCACTTTCAGCGTGTAAACAATCGCGAGCCTGATGGGCGTTTCTCGCGGAAATTCTTGCGTTTTCGGGTATGGGATAAGCGGCACTTGCTCCGGTTGGCGTCTCATAAATGAGGACCGGATGGGCCTTTCCCCTTCTGAAGCGTTGCAAAAAACGCGAGAGTAAAATCCATTTGGAATTCGATCCGCGATATCTAGCCCCGCTTGCTACCTGCATTGGCATTGCAGTTACCGTCTTTCTTTTCCTGCTGCAACGGCGCAAAGAGTTGAGCTATCAGGTATTGTGGCGGCAGCCGCTGGTGGAAATGAAGGGCAAAACCCGCAATCGCATAGATTTGAAATTTGATGGAAATTCAGCCAGAGATGCCAACTTTGTTGTTGTACGGCTAACCAATACCGGACACGTCAATATAATGCCGGGTGACTATCAAGTTCGGCTAAGCATTGATTGCGGCACTGATGCAGACATACTGATGGCGGAAGTGGCTGAGACCGAGCCGAGCGGATTGAATGACGATTCGACGACCGGTCCGATTATCGAACGCATCGAAAAGCAAAAGGTGGTTTTGCGTCCGGTGATGCTTAATCGCCATGATTCGGTGACATTGCAGATGCTTGTGCTTCAACCTGATGAAAAGATCAAGCTGAATGGCCACATTCAAGGTGTGCAAAGGATTGCAGAACAAAAAGGTCGCCCTGTCTGGCCTCTGGCGATGGTTGTCACAGGTCAATTTATCGCCTGGATCACCATGTTCTTCATGGGACCGCAAACGTTCTTTCCATTTAAGTTCACGGAGGCTGTTCCCCTCATCTTTACCTTTTTGACCGGACAGGTGCTTTTCTTTTGCGGATTGCATTTGGAAAGACAACATGTTGCTTCCGCTCACGTACAGCCGTGGGGAAGCGCGTATGACTAGCCTTGCCAGAGGAAGAGTATGAAAATCGGACCGAAAATCGGCAGTATCGCAGGTGGTGTCTTGTGTATTCTTATTGTTTCTGGATATACGAGCTTTATTTGCGTTCAAGAGCTTATTGATATTAATAAGACCGCGCTGAAAACAGTCAAGACATTGCGCGAACTCGAGAATTTGCTGGGACGTGTCGCTGAGCTTGAGAGCACTGCCAGAGGTTATATAATTCACGGCGACGAAACATATGTTGAGGCCGCTCAAGCGGCGCTGAAAGAAGTAAGTGACTCGTCAGATACGCTCAAAGATCTGACAAAAGACGATCCTGACAGAGCGCGTTATTTGGCAGAGCTTGATCCTCTTGTGCAAAGTAAGGTCAATTTTTGCAAAGAGCAATTGCGGGTCATGCGCAGCAGTGGGACGCAAGCAGCAACCGCATTGTTCAAATCCGAACGCGGGCGCATGCTCATGGACGAAATTCGCCACAAGGTCACCGACCGGGTAACGGTTGAAGAAGACGTTCTGCATAAGCAGATTGAAACATCGAAAGCGACCGCAAACAATACTTTCTTTGCCACCATCGCCGGTGGCATTCTGGCGCTTGTCTTTGTTTCTCTCTGGAGTTACATTCTCGCTCAAAGTCTCACCAATCCTTTGGGCCGACTGACACGTGCAACCGAGAAGGTTGGTGCAGGGCAGTTCGAGCCGGTAACGGGCATCGACAACAAAGATGAACTGGGAGATCTGGCTGAGTCTTTCAATCATATGATCGCAAAATTGCGCCGCATGGAAGAAACTTACATCGGCCATAACGGCAATTCTCCCGTGCATTCATTGAGCCTGGTTCGTCAGCATAGCCTGGCATTTAATTCTGTAATTAATGATCTTCTGGATGCCTCGAACCAGCTCACCAGCGGGTTTGAAGGGCAGTCGCAAGAAATCGAGTCTTCACTGGCTCAAGTTCGCGCTTTGAGCAAACAAGCTGATGAAGTCTGCTCCCTTATCGATGAAGTCTCACAGCGCTTGAACAGATCCGATGAATTGCGCCGCTCCGGGCACAGAGTTCTCGATGACATTGATGAGCAAGTCAATAAAGTTTTGACCGAAGCTGATACTTCTGTGCAGCGCGTCAAAGGGCTTGCCGACAAAATCCACGATCTCGATGGTTTGTCCGTAATTATGGACGACATGGCTAACAGAGTCGGAATTCTTTCCATGAGTTCTCAAATCGAGGCAAAGAGGGGCGGTGGAAGTTTTGAAGCCTTTGCAGATGAAATGAAAGATCTGTCCGAGCGAATGAGACAGGAAAGCGTGAAAGTAAAACACTTGCTTTTCACTATGGAAAGGACGATTTACCGGGCCGCCGGCGACAACGAACAGGCTCAAGAAGCGATGAAGAAAGCCAGCACAGTAATTGGACAATTGCACACCAGATTGGACGGATTGCTGGAACCTATCACCGAGGCCGAAGCGAAGGCAGAAACCTTGGAGGAAAGATTGGAACGTCAGAAACATCTGATTCAAGAGTTTCTGCACACACTAGAGCGCGCTCATTTAACAGCCGAACAGAAGCAGTTTTTCATAAAGAAAGTGGATACTACCGCACAAGAAGTGAACAACTTTGGCAATGAGTTGAGCACATTGCTTGAAAAGCCCTCTTCTTCGTAGTATTCTTCGTGCGCTTCGAGGTGCACCATGAAAGACTGGCATTGGGTACTGGTTTTCGCGTCTATTTTAATTACGCCTTTCTTACCTGCTTTGATGAAGGCGAAATGTCCGGAATGCAAAAAGCGCAAGCTCAACTCGCTGGAGACGCTGCGCGACTACACTGCTGCTGAAGCGGAAGGCACCCGTGTTTACAACACCTTCCACCGTTGTGACGCCTGCTTGAGTTTTTTCAAGCAAGCAAACAGCAAGCCGATGGTGAAAAGTTCGCACGACGAATACGAAGCGGCAGTTCGCGAGACACAGCTTCGCCAGCCGGTGGCGCCCTAGCTCAGAAAACGCGAAGGAGGCGCGGACGCCCCCTTTTAGCGCGGTCATCGTAACCGACGACCTCATAGCTTTTTACTTGTTGTACTCAGGCTGTTTCCGCCAAAAGCTTTTGCAGCTCTTCCTGCAATTGCAGAAGAACTTTGTCGAAGCGCTGCATGCAGTCATTGTGAATGGCATTGTCGCCGAATTTGGTGTCATGCACAGCCATTTCGGTTTCCAAATTCCGAATCAGACCTTTTATATGCATAGCCGAAGCGCCTTCGCCGAAGTCGACTCCGGAAGTTGCATTTTTGGCATCAGTTTCGTTGGTCATAGCGAATTGACTCGGAACTCAAGACAGGCAAAGACTATACAACCTCAAAGCCTTTTGAGACCGTTCCAACTTGCATTCTGAGAGATTATTTCGATTTGTTGCTTGTTCTGATTAGCGCCTGTTTATTCTGCCCGCACGTTAAGCAGATTTCCACAATTCGTTCCAACCTTTCTCTTGCTGTTCTATTCAGATGTTCGGACAACGGGTGGGAGAACAAAGGGGGTGGCGCCCTCGAAAAGCCGCCAAAACGCCGTATTGGTGAGCAAAATTCCTGTTGACTGCCTGCTGCCCAGCTTATACGATTGTCCATTGTTGAACTCGTATTGTGGCCACTTCTTTTGCGCAATCAAGCCCGGAAACCAGAATTCATATGGAACCATCAGTGATACCACCACTTACTTCTAATTTGACTGTGCCTGCCGAAACATCTGAGCCAGAACTCATCGAACGTCCGGCCCTGGTAGGTACCACCTGGGTGAAGAACATCTGGTATTACGCCCTGCCCAGCGATCACGTGAAGAAAGGCAAAACCGTCTCCATGAATGTTCTGGGCGACTTGATTTTGATTGGTCGCAAGTCCGACGGCTCTATTTTCGCGATGCGTGATATTTGCCCGCACCAGGGAGCTCCGCTCAGCTTTGGTGATTTTGACGGTAAAGAAGTCGCCTGCCCATTTCATGGTTGGAAGTTCAATTCCGAAGGAATTTGCACCGATATTCCGGCTCTTTGCAGTGACCAGCAGGTCAATGTTTGCAAAATCAGGACGCGGTCTTACCCCTGCCGCGAGGCGGACGGCAATATCTGGCTCTATTATGGCGAGCCCCGCGCCGATATGCCTGAAATTCCGCGGGCTCAGGGCTTGGATGGTTTGAAATACGATCAGACCGTGTCGCGCGTGATTGTGCCAACCCACATGGATTATGCAGTTGTGGCACTAATTGATCCTGCCCATGTGCCTTATGTCCACAAATCCTGGTGGTGGCGCAACAGCAAAGCTCTCAAAGAAAAGAAGAAGCACTACGTGCCGGCAGGCACTGGCTGGACCATGGTCAAACACAGCCCATCGAAAGGCTCGCTGATCTTCAAATTGCTGGGTGATTTCATGGAGACTGAAATCGCATTCAGACTACCTGGCTGCCGCACTGAATATATAACGTTGTTCGGGCGCACACTGGTCGCCAGCATGACCACGGTCACACCAATAGACGAAAACAACTCCGAACTCAATCACACTTCTTACTGGACAGTGCCTGGATTAAAGTGGTTATTAAAGCCGATTGTGAACGCCATTGCAGACGAGTTTCTCGGACAAGATCTGCGCATTGCCCAGAGACAGCAGATTGGACTTAAGTTCAAACCGAAATTGACGATGATCGTCAAAGACTCGGGGTTGCCCGGCAGCTGGTATTTCCAAGGCAAACGCGAATGGAATAATGCCACAGAAGAAGGGCGCCCGTTCGTCAATCCTATTAAAGAAAAAGTCCTTCGCTGGATGACCTAAGGGTATAGCAGAAGGTTTCCTAACAACAAAAAGGGTGACGAAGATCGAACGTCACCCTTGTCTTAATTCTCCAGAAAAATGGGGGACTCAGTTACTCAGTTACCCCCTGTCGCCCTTTTTTCCTTTCAGGCTGAATACATCATCTGTAAGGCCGATGTTGATTTTTACATCTTTCCAGTCTGTGGAAGAGAACAATTGATCTTGTCTGTAGAGATTCCATTGTTCAGGCAAATTGGTCTTTTGATCGATGAAAACGCGCTGCGTGAGGTCTTGTTGTTTGTCTCCATCTACATTCTTGTAGACTTCAAGCACATATACCTTTTCGCCTGTGTGTGCCACCGTAACTGGTGCCGGTGTGACCAGGCATTTTGAGCCTTCGGCGATTTGCTTGTTCAGATCTCTCAAAAGCGAGTCATAGTCTGAATTCATCATCGAGAAGCCGTTGGCCGATCTGAGCATATTAGAGTCGCGGTCAACAGTGCCGCTGAACATCTTGAGCATTCCGCCCAGGTGCCCACGCACTTTACCGTCGGTTCCGAGTACTGCTACTGCTCCTTTCTTGGCGCCATCAGTGACTTCCATTTTCATCATGCTCGGGCGCTTGTAATAGAAAATGCCCTCTTCCTTAATGACTTTGCCGTCGCGGAAAGTACTGATTACGCATCTGAATGTATAGTCATTGGCGCTCTGGGCTGCCTTGGTCATGGACTGAACGAAATCCTTGCCGTCTTTCATATGACCGAATTCGAGTTTTTTCGGCAAGTCGTGAGCCAGTGTGGCTTCTACCTTGACGTCCTGTTTTGCTGTCGCTGCCGTACCGGCGCTTACGACACTCAAGACCACCAGGCTCAGCAGCATGGTCAGGCAGCGGCGAGAGTTCGATTCAGCGGAAATGCGGGCGAATGATGCAAAGCTCATATTTGATTGGCACCTCGAGTAACCAGAAACACCAGGACAACCACCATCTTATTACCAGACTGTGCGGCTGTTTGCCAGGTAATCAAGTCCACCTAACTTTGGCTTAAATTAGGCGGATCTCCCAGAAAGCGGTCATACTTGCCATCTACGGCACTCTTTTCGATTGAGACCTTAATCGGTACTGTAAAGATGAGCAATATATCTGGGATGTTTGATGGGTCGGACGAGGACCTCGAGGCTCGGTTCCCGCCTGTGGAAAAAACAGATGAAAATGGCGCCTCAGAGGCGGAAAGGGGCACCAGCGCTGAAAGAACCCGTCTAAACTCCGAAACAGGGGCGGCAAACGAGGAAAAACGTGGGGAATCGAACATCTTTTGCCGCTTTATTGTCGTGCGGGGCATGGCTCTTATCTATCTAATCGCCTTTTTCTCGCTTTTCTTTCAAATCGACGGTCTTTTCAGCTCAAAAGGCATTTTGCCCATAGCCGATCAGATGAAGGCATTTGCCGACAGTTTTGCCGGCATTGGTCCAAACAAGTTTCTTGCCTTTCCGGCGGTTTTTTGGGTTTCTTCCAGCGATAGTTTTTTGAAGATCTGCTGCTTATCCGGCATGCTGTTTTCAGGCCTGTCATTTATGGGGATTTTTTGCGGACCGTCCCTGCTTATCTCATGGGCTTTGTATCTTTCATTCCTTACTGCAGGCGGAGACTTCATGTCTTACCAGTGGGATATCTTGCTGCTGGAGGCTGGTATACTGGCTGCGTTGTGGGCACCATGGACAGTGGCATCTGCTCCGCTTCCTAAAGTTGGCGGCAATGATGGGCCACCTTCGAAAGTCTTGCTGTGGCTTTTTCGCTGGCTTCTATTTCGTCTGATGTTTATGTCCGGCATGTGCAAACTGATGAGTGGTGACGAAGCATGGTGGAGTCTGACTGCACTTTCTTATCACTATGAAACTCAGCCCCTGCCTACACCTGCGGCTTGGTTTTTCAGCAATCTGCCGATGTGGTTTCACAAATTGTCGTGCGTCATTATGTTCGGCATCGAGATAGTAGCTCCTTTTTTGATCTTTGGAAATTCGTTTACGAGGCGCATCGCATGTGGTGCACTGGCAAGTTTGCAAATATTGATTTTATTCACCGGCAACTATACGTTTTTCAATCTGCTCACGCTGCTTTTATGTCTCTGCCTGATTGATGATTCGTTATGGGCGCGCATACTGCCGAAGTCGTTGCAGGAAAGCCTCATTTTGGCTGCTGACACACCCAAGCGTGAATGGTCTGTTTCCACAGTACTGCATAAAGCCGTGGTTGTGCCTCTGGTGGCATTGATTTGTTTTGTAAATGTAAGCATGCTTGGCTTAAGGACTGCGGGTACTTCTTTGACTCCCTCTCCAGTTCTTGAATTTCTCTCGACGCTTCAGCCACTCCACCTTGTGAATGGTTATGGCCTGTTTGCCGTTATGACCCAAAAGCGTATTGAGATAGAACTTGAAGGAAGTAATGATAATCTCGAATGGAAAGCGTACGAGTTTGCTTTTAAACCAGGTGATTTGAAACGACCTCCGCCCATAGTGGCACCATTGCAGCCACGACTGGATTGGCAAATGTGGTTTGCTGCACTGGGTCGCTTTGAAGACAACCCATGGTTTGCCGCTTTTGTACAGAAGATTTTGGAAGGGGATGGGGAGGTAACAGCCCTTTTGGCAAAAAATCCGTTTCCCAATAAACCGCCGCTCTTCTTGCGCGCAAAAAGTTATCAGTACCACTTTTCGGACTATAACGAATTATTCTCTACCGGCAGCTGGTGGCGACGCGAGTACTCCGGGGAATACATGCCTCTTGCGACTCTGAAAAGAAGCTCGAATGCATCAGGTGAAGATTTATAAGACGTAGTCATTAGTTATAAGTTCATGATTACGTGGAACTTCTCTATTTATGATGGAGTTCTTGAGAAGATTATGGGTAGTCTTCCGAAAGGAAATGACCCATTGCTACAGAGATCCGCACGTAGTCATATACGGCGTCCTCTTTCCGCTTTTGTTTTATCCAGCGACGGCAATTGCCATGCTGGAAGTTGGCATTTTTCAGGAAGGCAAACGCGAGAAAGAGGTGTATCGCGTAGTTTTTCCTGAGAGCAAAGATGCAAACATAGCAGCCATTCGTGACGTAATGGTCACAAGCAATAGGGTCAAGCTGGTCGAGTCCTCTGAGCCGTTAAAAGACCTCAAGAAGGGCAATATCGAAGCGTTTGTGCAGGAAGGCGACGGCAATCTTACAGTTAAAGTTGCCGGCAGCATGCCTCTTTCCGAAACAGCGCATGCTTACCTGACCAAGTTAATCGAAAGGCGCCGTCTAAAGAATATTCGCTCGGAGCTGACCGCCAAAAAAGCTCCCGCCGAGATTATGCGCGTTTTCACTTTCGAACTTAAAGATTCACGCAGACCTCAGGCTGAAAAGAATGACAATAAGGGCGGCGATGCGGTGCACGTGATTTTTCGTTACCTGCTTGCCTCTGTCATCTGCGTGCTTGTGCTTTGCATTCCTGCCGGTGCGGTTTACCCTGCAATTTGCGCATTTACCGAAGAGCGGGAGAAGAAGACTCTCGAGAGTACGCTCGTGGCAGCGGTAAATACTGAGGTTTTGATAGCAGGCAAGTTTTTGTCTGTATTTTTTGTCGCGTTGATGTCCGGATTGCTCAACCTTGTTGGCATGAGCCTCGTCATCTGGCTTTTGCTTAGCCAGGCCAAAGAGTTGAGCGCTTTGTCGAAGCTGTCGGGAGCATCATTTCAAGTTTCACCTGAGACAGTCATATGCCTGATATCGGCAACTGCTTTGTTTTCGCTTTTGGTTTCGGCGATGTTTTCGCTCTTTGGAGCCTGCACCAAATCTTTTAAAGAAGCGCAGAACATGCTGACTATTCCCTTGTTGATTTTCACGCCCATGCCGATTGCCGGCATGTTGCCCGGAGTTTTATTGTCGAAATCACTTGCATTCGTGCCTGTGTTGAACTTGATTCTTTGGGTGAAGTCCGCTGTGCGTGGTGACATGGATGTGACGCTCGTTTCGATTACAGTGATTGAGACCGTCTTACTGTCTGCATTCATGTTGTATATGCTGAGTCGTTTGGTTCGAACTGAGAAATTCGTACTTGGAGATCAAGTCAATCTTCTGACTCCTGTCTTCGCGCGAGGTAAAGCAAATGGCAGTTGAAGTCAAAGATTTGAAAAAGCATTTCTATGATGCGAAGCGAGGTGAATTTCTTGCTGTAGACGGCATTTCGTTTAGCTGTTCGCAAGGAGAGATTGTCGGATTGCTCGGCCCTAACGGTGCTGGAAAAACAACGACATTGCGCATGATTGCCACCATTTTACGTCCGGATTCAGGAACTGCCAAAATCAATGGTTTTGAAATTACCAACGACCCGCAGGGTGTGCGAAAGAATCTTGGTTTCTTATCTTCAGAAACCGGCTTGTACGAAAGACTGACTCCACGCGAGATTTTAAATTACTTTGGACAGCTTAGCGATTATCCTCTGGATAAATTGCAGCAGCGAATCGAAGATTTGATCAAGTTGTTCGAGATGTCGGAATTCGCTGATACCAGGTGTGAGCGTTTGTCGACCGGGATGAAACAGAAAGTTTCAATTGCCCGTGCGATAGTGCACGATCCACCGGTAATGGCGCTTGATGAGCCGACCAGCGGTTTGGACATCATTACGAGTCAAAACACTTATCAATTCATTCGAGACAGCAAAGCCCAGGGCAAGTGCATCATTTTTTCAACGCACATTATGAGCGAGGCTGAAAAACTATGTGATCGCATCGGTATCATTCACAAGGGCAAACTTTTTGCTATGGGAACGCTGGAAGAGCTGCGAGAACTTACCGGCGCGCACTACTTAGAAGACATTTTTCTTGCCATAGTTAAGGAGCAGGTCGATGTCTAGTTCGGCATCTCCTTATAACGGAAAGCCTAAGTCGAAGACAACGATAGTTCTTTTGAAGGAACTGAAAGAGGTGCTTCGCGATTATCGCACGCTCATCATGATGATCATTTTGCCAACGCTTTTTTATCCAGCAATGCTCGTCTTCCCCGCGACATTCGCGAAACAAAGTATTGCTAAGTTAGGGCAGTCCAATGTCAATGTGGGTGTTGTTGGGCAGTGTGAGCCGCTTGTAAATCAGCTCAAAGTCGGCGAGCATCTGAAAGTAGTCCAACTAAGCGAAACGGATTATGCCGATAAGCTGAAATCAAATGACGTAGATGTAGCTATCCTGATTCCTCCTGACTTTAACGAGTTGATTGAGAAGACATACACATCTGAATCGGATTACGCACAACTTAAAAAGGCACCGCTGCCCAAGCTCAAACTGTTGCTCGATACCAATCGAGAAAAAATTCTCTTTAGTATGGCTAGCGTGTATACGGCCATAGGAGAGTTTCAGCAGGAGAGTATACGAAAGCGATTAAGAGCGATCGATGTTGGAAATTCATGGGAGCGCGAAACCAAGGTCAAGTTTGACGATGTTTCTCCCAAAGAGTCTGATACCGACGATATGCTGCCAAATTTTGCGCCATATCTGATGGTGCTCATGGTTCTGCTTGCTACTAGCTATCCTGCGATTGACTTGATTACAGGAGAAAGGCAGCGCGGAACACTGGCACTGCTTTTGGTGGCGCCAGTCGAACGGCGCTCGATTATGTACGGCAAAATTTTGGTTGTCGTTATTGTTGGTGCACTAACTACTATTCTAGGCGTCATGAGTATAGCTGCCACGCTGCAGTTCGGCCCGATCAAAACAACAGTTGTCGATGCGCAGCCACAATTTGATTTCGGCTTGTCCGCCTGGCTTTTGGTTTTGCTGGTCATGGCACCGCTGGTAGTATTCATCAGTTCATTGTCCGTGTTTGTAGCAGCATTAACTCGAACCTTCCAGCAGGCGCAAGGATATCTGTTTCCCTTGCTGTTGGTAACGCTTTTTCTCGCCTCTGCCGCTCAAATTCCGGAACTTGCAGATAATTCCTTCTTGCGCCTGGTCCCGGTGGCCAATACGACTTTGTGCATAAAGCAGATCATTACTCGCCACTGGTCCTGGCAGGGAATTGCTATCACCTTTGTCAGTTCATCAATTGCCGCGCTGCTGTTAGCCAAATCCGCAGCAAATCTGTTGCAGCGAGAAGACCTGCTGCTAGGCGTTCAACTGTCGCCAAAGAAAAAGATGGAGACAGGTTCGTACGGTCGCGAATTGATCATCTTCGGCGGCATCGTTTTCTTCATGCTGTTCTACTGCGGGCAACTTTTGTCCTTGTGGAATGTGCTCGCCAGTTTGGTGATAACCCAGCTGTTCTTGATACTTGCTCCGGCATTGGCGTTTCTCTTCTACACCAAATCGCCAATCAAAGAGACACTGAGCTTCAAAAGACCACCTTTGCGCTATGTCATAGCCGCAATTTCCCTTGGTTTTTCAACGGTGGTGATTTCCATGCTGATCCTCACCGTTCAGACAAAATTTTTGCCGTATAGCGAAGAGTATGCCAAGCAGATGCAATTAATGGTGATGCCTCCCGGCAGACCGCTCTGGCAAATAATTCTGGTTGCAGCGCTTATGCCGGCGATTTGTGAAGAGATTTTCTTTCGCGGCTTGTTGCAGGGTATCTTGAGAAAGAGTTTGCCTCCGCAAAAACTCATTATCGTCATTGGCATTCTCTTTGGCGTTTTTCATCTGAGCATGTTCCGCTTTCTACCGACCGGCTTGCTGGGCATTCTACTTGCGTATTTGACTCTAGCTTCTGGCTCTATCTTCCCGTCGATGTGCTTGCACTTCATGCACAATGGCTACTATCTGGCCGCCAGCTATTACAAACTGAATTTAGACTCCACGCAATGTATTGCTCTGGCGCTCGCGGGTTTTGTAATAGCTGCGGTGGCACTGAGTTGGAAGCCGAAAAGCGAAAAGCTCGCGCCTGCGCTGGAAAGTGTTTCCGATTCTGATAGTGTGCACGAAAGCCAGGAGAAGTAAGACCGTATGCGCGATTCGCAAAGAACTTCCGTTTTCTGCTTTATTGCCTTTTGTGTTTTGGCTTGTGCGTCGGGAGATGCCGCACCGGCTGCGCCTGGTGGAATGCCTTCAAAGCAACCGATGGTTCTTGATTTTCCCAAAGATTACTCGATAGGTGAATTGTATCTATTGAAAGCTAAAGCAGAGGAAGGTGATTCCGAACCACCTGCATCCACGCATTTCCCTGCGCGCGGGCGAATGAAGTTTCCTCCGGGCACGAGGCTGCAGTTGCGGGTTGGATTTGATGGTGCTCATCATATGGCAGAGCTCGACAAGCTTCCGCCGAATGCACTTTTCAGCGTATATATGCGCCGCACGGAAGTTTGCGACGACGACTTGAAGCATGTCGCTAAATTGACCGATTTGCGGCACGTTGAATTGGAAGGAACCGACATTACGACTAAGGGAGTGGTTAATTTAGAGCCGTTAAAAAAATTGGCATTTCTAGGTGTTGATAAAACAACGATCGACGGCGAGGCAATGAAGTCCATTGGTAAACATGTTGCGCTATTGAATCTCGTCATCGGTCACAATGCTCTTG
>PNKB01000136.1 GCA_013997645.1 Cyanobacteria bacterium PR.3.49 | reverse complement strand
TTGTCTCGAATGGGATGTGATTCGATGAAATCAAACGGTGTGGATTTTACAGATTCAATCGCGCCGGTTGGAATGGAAACATCATCAAAGGGCGTATAAGAATCCGCAGCAATCATCAATTCGTGATCCAGAATGTCACCGCTTCCCGGTCCCTTCAAATTGAAGTACGTATGATTGGTGAAATTGACAGGTGTCGCCTTGTCTGTTCTAGCTTCGTATTTGGTGCTCAAGGCGTTGTTGGAGGTTAGCTCATAAGTCAAATAGACTTTGAGATTGCCGGGAAAACCTTCTTCTCCATCGACGCTTACATACGACAGATGCACTGCATTGTCGGAAGAATTTTCAACATGCCACAGCTTTTTGTCAAAACCCAAAGGACCGCCATGCAAACAATTTGGTCCATTGTTCGCAATCAGTTTATAGTTCTTCCCGTCCAAGTCAAAATTGGCTCCGGCAATGCGATTTGCAAACCGGCCGATCGTTCCTCCAAAGTGAGGGTGCTTGCGCAAGTATTGCTCTAAATTGTCGAATCCCATGACTACGTTTTCAGATTTGCCCTGGGCATCAGGCACATGCAACTGGGTAAGAATGGCACCGTAATTGGTGACACAAGCAATCATGCCGTGTTCGTTCTGCAACGTAAAAAGCCAGACATCTTCGCCCGTAGGCATCTGACCAAATTTTTCTTTCTTGCTTGTGGTGCTCATATCGCTTCTCTTTCCTATTTAAGCTGAATATCCGTGACATCCTCATCGCCCACCAATTTGTCGATTTGATTGAGTAGTCTAAAACGCTCTTCCAACAATTGTTCGGGCAGCAAACCTTTGCCTCTCAATTTCTTTCTATGAATCAACTCGCCCACGAAATTGCCATTAGTGTAAGTCAGGGCTGCTACGTTGCCGCTGAGAGCCGTGATTGCTCCGGCATAGTTGAGGCTGGCGCCTCGCCTTTCGTTGTCTCCAACACCATAAAATGTGGTGCTCGCCAGAATGTCTTGCGCCAAGCCCGCACCACCCAATAACGGTCCCATCAATCTTCCTTGCGCAGCAACCTTGCTGCGATGGCGAAGTTCGACCTCCTGCTTCTGCGCAATATTGTGAAATCGTTGCGACCACATCAGATAAGCAGCAACGCGTCCTTCGATCGCGCCGGACGCGCCGAGCGCACCATCGTCGGCAGCTTCGACCACTCCCTTTAACTGGGCCATTGCATTTTTTGTTTCAGGCTCGCCCGCCAGGGTGCGGTCGGTCAACTTTGTGCGCACGCGCTTACGCCAGTATCTATTCATGCGCTTTCCGATGTAGTAGCTAAGCGGAGAGTTCACAATATTGATACCATCAGAAACGATTGAAATGTTTGCAGCCGGACCTGCAAATCGATCCTTGCCCGGTTCCAGTGATTTGAGCGCCAAAATATTTCCGGCCGTTGCGCAGCTTCCTTGCACGACATCGAGCGTGTAATAGACATTCGCGCCGGACTGTGACGATTTGGCATCGGCGTATACATCAATGAATTCGCTAATGCACCAATCGCGAAAAGCTTCCAAAACAATATGCTCTGCTTTGTTGATTGCCAGTGCTCGCAATTGCGGGTGTTCGTCAATGAGCTGTTTTCGCTGTAACAGCAGAGAGTCGATTTCCTTTATTCGACCAATTACATTCTTCACAGCCGAAGCTGGATTGTTGTGGTCTTTTATATTCTTGACGGCGGTATATCCGTTGGAGCACAATTCAATCAGCGAGCTGCCGGGTCCGACAATACTGCCGATTAATGCAAGTATCAATGCGGATCGAACTTCACCAGTGGTATCGTCCGTGTTGCGAGGTCCCGGCTCGTCAATATCGCCGTCACCGCGACCAACGTCAGTAACCTTTCCTTTCAATCCCCGTCTGCCGACATCGGTAAAGATGACGTTTGACGCCAAAGTGCAGGAAGTAGAAGCAACTTGCAACAAGTAGTAGCGCAGGCGACGAAATTTCGGATTTGCTGTTCCTATCTTGCGATACTGCAAATAGTAGCGCTCGAGATCGATCTCTTTGTGCAAAATCTTGTTTGTGAGCTCTTCAACCTTTTGCTCTTCTGTAGTGAGCTCGGGCGACAACGAATAGGCAGCCGGGACGCAGAAAGCAAATTGCGCGGCAAGCGCAATTGCAAGCGGTTTCCGCCATATGCTGAAATTCTTTCTAGAACAGCTTGTCAGGAACAACAGAGCAACCCTCAGACAGCCCTATTGAATCAGTATTCGGCAGCTGTTTGCAAGTGCAGCACTTTACTTCGTTTTTTTCTTGCTCGATGGATCCAATTTGTTAGCGGTGAGAGCATCGGCTTCAGCCAAGTCTTTCTTTCCGAGTTTCTCATAGAGAAAAGCGCGATTTCTGTAGTATCTATAGTATTTCGGTTCAAGCTTAATAAGTTCGTTGATGTCCTCTAATGCTTCCTTGTACTTGTTGAGGTTAACCAGCGACGAGGCTCGGTAATCCAACGACATTATCGAAAAGTCTTTCTCTTGCTTCAACACTCTCGTAAATGTGTCAACTGCATTTTGATACTCCTGATTTTCAAATTGATGCCGCCCTTCGAAGAGGAGGCTTGGCGCGGACCTCGCCGAGGGCTCATCTGGTTCTAAGAAAATGCGCCGGGTTATGTAGTCGAAGGTCACAGTCTTGAATTGACTGAGAAACGAATTGCCAAGGATTAGTTCTGATGCCGCCTGTGGTGCCTCTTCCGCCGGGAAGACGTCTACAAGCTGATTGTCGAAAGTAGCCCCTCCAAATTCAATCTTCTTTAAACGGACTCTTTCCATGCTGAGATCACCAAGCCAGGGTCCCGTCATACCCAGTTTGAATTGCATTTTCTGCGGAAGAACCGGTTTGAGCAACGAATCAGGGGAAGTATTGCTCGGGCATCCCGTATCAAAAATGGCTAGAACATCAAATTTCCCATCAATTTTGATGCGGCAGTGCGGTTGATGCGTGCGCAAAATCATTGGAACGACGATTTGCTCCTTAGAAGCAACAGGAACATATGATTTCGCGAGAATAGCTTGTTTTTTGGTGTAGTCAATCGTAACTGCGAAGTTCTGCAAAATATTGCCGCCCAGAAAACCGCCAAGCGTCTCGTGATCGGAAAGCCCTTCATTTGCGGCTAGAGTGACATTGGACAAAACCAAGTCTCCCAGTTTGAATTCACGCGCTCTGAACCAGCCTGATTCAAACTTCTCTCCGTTGGCTTTGTGCTTTTGCAATTTGATGTCATCGACTTTTGCAACCTTTGGCATCACATGATTCCAAACATCAGAATGCCCGCATCCAGTGTCAAGCATTAGCTGCAGGGGTTGACCATTTACTTCAGCGGCAACGCATATGTGTCCTCCACTGTCATATGTAAATGGCAGAACAACTGGTTCACTTTTAAGTTGCTTTAAAATTACTTCTCGTCCTCTTTCAATTCTCGGCAAATTGAAATACAGAAGAGGGTTGCAGAGAAACTTTTCAGCTTTGTCTTTGGGCGGCAAGCGGCGCAACGCCATGATCCAATCCTGCTGCGCAAGGGTTAATTTGCCGGTGACCTCGTGATTTTCAGCTCGCGCACCGTAGTCGAAGGGATCAGTTTTTACAAACGTCAGAGCCTCACTTCTGAATGGAATCGCTTTCTCATAGAGGCCTAACTCTTCATATGCATTTGCCGCCGTGCGGTTCACATCCGGGCAACTATGCCCTTTCCTGATGGACATCTGACAGTCATCAATCGCATTCTGCAACTGACCAAGCTTGTAATTGACCTCGCCTCGGCTTTCATAAAGATGTGCGTCGCCAGGATCGAATTTTATTGCTGTAGTGAGATCTTCCAGCTCCTTTGGATATTGACCGAGGAGATCGTAAACCTTCGCGCGCCACTCATAGGCAGCAGAATTGCGCGGTGAGATTTGTATTGCAGTATTAATGTCTGCTAGAGCATCTTTGGTTTTTCCCATGTGGTAATAAGCGTGCGCACGTTCCAAATACACTGTGGAGTTCTTGGGCTCTCGCTTTAGGAAGTCATTTAAAGCAGCGATGGACGTTTTGTATTTGCCCTCTTCAGTTAGAGCATGAATTCTGTCCAAATCTTTTTCCGCGATTGTTGCACGGGTTGCTTTCGATTGATTCAAACTTACAGGTGGGTGATTCGGCTTTGCCAGAGCCGGATGCATTGGAGTCAAACCGACAAGTGCTGCGAGAATGACGACAGTGCGCTTTTGAATCATTTATGAACAATTCCTCTGCGCTCAAATTCCAGAGCTTCTGAAACCTTTTGCGCAGCTTCCTGTGAAACAAAACGTTCTAACAGCCACAACCCAAGATCAAGACTTGCAGTGATACCGCTGGCGGTGATGATGTTTCCACTGTCAACAACCCTGGCAGACACATATCTTGCGCCGCAATCAATAAGTTCTTGCACTGCGGAATGATTTGTCGTTGCCATCTTGCCCTTTAAGAGTCCAGCTTTACCGAGAACCAACGAACCTGTGCATACGGAGGCCAAAATGATCCCACTTTCGTGAACTGTCCTTACCACTTCCAGGATTATTCCCTTTTGCGCTTCAGCCCAAGCTCCTTGAGGAGAACGAGCTATCCAGCCTCCACCAGGAACGAGCAGCAAATCGGGCTTGTTTTCCAACGTGTAGTGTCCATCCGGTATGACCTTCGTGCCATGCGCAGCAATTACGACGTCTTGCTGATGCAACGCTCGCGTTTCGACCGCGAGCCCTGCCATCCGCAAAGCTTCAAAACTACCAAAATGATCAAGCTCGTCAAAACCGTCAAACAGTAAAGCTTGAATTTTCATCAGTTAATTCACTCGACTTTCAAATTCGGGTTTGGTTGCGGGTTTAGCTCAAGATACTTAGTTTGTTCGTCAATTGTCCTATCAAAAGTCCATTCGTCACTGAGATCAAGAATAACTAGCTCAATCGTCGTAAAAACCTTGCATCCACTAAGCAAATGTCCGCCGGTTGTTTTTCCCGCAGAATCAGACACCGAAACATGCACGTGCATGCTTTCATCCGAAACAGTTCCCGTGACTGAAACTACTTCTAGAGGACCGGCAATTTTCGTGCCCTCATTCGCACCAGCGAATCTCAAATTTGCTTCCTGGAGCGAACCAACGGCAGAAATGATGACCCCAGCCTTCACCTTATGCTGCGACGCAATGCGTTTCAATGCACTGTGTAAGTCGTCACCCGGTTTTAGACGCTCAACAAGGGCTTTGCGCTTATTTGTCACTGCTCCCACCCTATTTTCAGCCAATGTGCATCTGGACTTTTCGCGCCTGGCTTTCGGGTCATCAAACGATGTCAAACTGTAGTCTACCGCTAAAGCCGAGGCTCCTGTCGCGAAAATACAAGCCAGTAGATAGCTTGTCATGGAAATCCCCATTATTAAGCCTCTTTATGTCGAATACTTATTCTCCCCTCTTGCGATTTAGAAAACTAGAGGGGAGCTGCAAGCAACTTTAAACTCATCTTCGTGCGCTTCAGAGTTGGCAAAAAATCGATAGATATTCCAGATCACGAATGGATTCTATGTCGCTGTCCTGATATTTCGTGTTGTGCAAGTTCAATTCTTTAAGCGACTTTTGCTGTTTGAGCGGTTTCAAACTGCCGGGTTGTAGATCGACTCGCCAAAAGTACACACGCTCAAGTCTTGGAGTTTTCAATGAATCAAAAAGATCTGATTCTACACGACATCGATTGATGCGAAGTTCTGTCAATTTGGGCAAATCAAGATTCGGTGAACAGTCATCAGTTTGCAAAAAATCAATTTCTTTCGGCAGGCAATCCCAAAAATCTTCTGTATATTCATGCAAACATTGCAAATCCAAGTAGTTGAGCTTCTTAAAAGATCGCAAAAAAGAAGCAGTCTCAAAAGACAAGGTTGAGTGCTGTTTGATTGTAAGATTGGTGATTTTAGGATAATTTTTTGAAAGCCACTTGAGGTGAATGGCGTTATTTTTCTCAGCACTTAATCCCACATTTTTCAAATGCGGAAACAGTGTCTTGTCACTCAACAGCTCTAAGTCAGTACCATGACCAATTGTTAGCCGGGCAATTCGCCTCCTTCGGGTGAAGTTTTCATCAGATGAAGAAAGTGGTTCTCGAGCATCAAAGGATGGAGTTCTTCCTATCAGAAAAGCTTGCCCGAATAGCGCGAGCACGCTATTTATCTCCCGCTTCAGCTCATAAACAGGATCTCGTTTTCGAGGTTGAATATTGAGAATTATCGTCATCAGTTCATTCTCGAGCAAATAGACTTAGCCTTTTTAACAAGGCGAACACTTCACATACTGTTGCGCGAAGCGAGTGGGCTATAAACAAAACTGTTTTCATCTAAGCAGTCAATGCAAGTGGTTGAATTCAGTGCTCAGATGCTTTTTGTATTACTTTGCTCCATTCCGAAGAGTTGTTCTCGCAATCTGCGCCGCACATTTCGGCGCAATATCAGGGCATCTACTCTGGCAAGCCTCCTACAATCCACCAGAATATTGGCGCGCGGATTTCACCTCAATCATCTCGAGCAGCCTCTTTGATGTCGCAGGTTCGCTAATGTTATTGGCGGCAGCAATTCCTCATGCCGGCTGGTCCCCAGCCGTTTTCATCACGCTCATGGTGCAGCTAAAAATTCTGATGCTGTGCATCTCAGGCAGACGATGGAATTGCTTGTTCATTGCTCTGTATTTGAGCGCCATTGTTCTGCACTTCCAGCTCTGCTGGTGCTGGTATGTCGGTGATCCAACACTCTTTGGCTGGGCATTTCGCAAATGAGTGCGTGATGCATTGTGATTTCTTGATTATCTTGCTTTGCCGATATTTTGTCCAATTTCCCACACGTAAATGACGAAGACATTGGGGGAGAGTTTGGCAGTGTAAAATAACCTCGTTAGTCAATTCGGTCTTGGATAAACCACTTAGCTGCAAGGGTGAGGAATGAAAGTTGAATTGGGCAAATTCATTCAGGCGTTCGAAAGCTGGGCAAACCGAGACTTCGACGAATATTATTTCGACAAAAATACAGGTGACATCTTATCGGCAGATATTACCGCGTCTCAAGATCCAGCCAAATTTGCCATGTTAGAAAGAACGCCTGCTCGCTTCACCCAAATTAAGCCCCTTACGCCATCGGATATTTCTCTTTTAATGGATAATTTCATTGCCACTCTCACAGACGTCGACGCCCGACAGACCCTGGAAGAACTGTTAATTGAAAGCGGAACGTATGAAGACTTCAAGCTCATGCTGTCAGACTTTCCCGCTGCAAAAAGCAGTTGGAAACAATATCATCAAAACGAGATGGAACAATTCGCGAAATCATGGCTAAAGAATCACAATCTCACTTTCACAATTGATTGATAGCTCACAGCATGATTCTGAGAAACAATGATGTCTCATTGCTAACAGCCTGCTTGCTCAAGAGTCGAAGCGATTCAAGCCAACACTTGGAGAACTCAATCTGAATTATGTACCGAAGAAAAAATAGGGCCTGAACTTGCTATGCTTTCGTGTGGCTCTAGTGGAACTAAAGTCTTCGCAAGTGACCGACCCTGTTCCTGAGTATACTCGAAAGAGACATCTATCTTAATCTTTCAGATTAGCTGATAAAAAATGGACTGCCGGTATCACCATCAAACCCAACAGGCATATACGACACAAAGTCTTTGAAAGTGTCAGCGCCTAAGCCCCCTCGAAATAATCCACAGGCGTTTTTTGCCAAGATCCCTATTTTTTGTCCAAACAGTGAGGGAGAAAATGATTTATCCAGAGACGGCGCAGAAAGCAATCAATGAGATTACTCATGCAATCCGCACGAAAAATGATTTTGATGCTGGCTTCAATCGCGCATTAGAAACGTTGCAAAAAGGATTCGATGTTGACAGGGCATTCTTATTGCAAGTCAGTGGCGATCAATTGACCATCACACATGAAGTTACAAAACACAGCGAACCCTGTTCGCGAAAAAGTTTTACGGCCCGAGAGAGCACCATGATGATTTTGACAATGCTTTCAAGAAGTCCGGATGGAGAAAAGATTCACGCGCTATCCTTAAATCGTGACGAACCTGACGAGTCCTTTCTCCCGTATTTAGATTCCTTCCAAGAGATTTCCTCTCACCTCCTCGCAGAAATTCGCGGGCAGCTGTTTCCTGGCTTTTTGATTATTCAATCAAGAGAGAGGCGCACTTGGACGGACGAAGAAAAGACTTCTCTCGAAAAAATTAGCGAGCTACTCGCAGTAATAATTTCCATGTGGTTTGACCAGCAGAAATTGATTAGCGACTACATGGTCCTTGAGGCACAATCAAAGATTGCCTCCCTTGATCTTGGATCCAAGGAAACTCTTCCTGGTGAAGTGTCGAAAGGTGTTGCGCTTATCGCAAACGCATGTCAATTCACAGACTTTCGACTATATCTGTCAGACGAGAAATACTTGTTTGATAGCCACGCAAACGAACAAGTGGAGCTTGCAGACTCAAGCAATCCATTTGCCTTGGTTTCAACACTGAAACGGGGGTCCATCTTTGTGTCGGGAAGTCTGGCAGCTCCAGTATGCTTTGCTGGAACGACTGGCATGATCGTTCCGCTTGTTCATAACGATATTTTAGTTGGCACTTTCGGAATTTGGAATAGCAAAAGACATAACAGCTATGTGAGTCCACAAAGCCGGGAAATTGCACTTACCTTGGCTGACAAACTAGCAGAACGAATAGCTACGAAGGGTGGCAAATAGCAAACAGTAAGCGTTCACACAAGTGCATGTTTATCGATACGACAAGTGGCCGATAGGCAAGCAAACCCCGCTTCAATCTGCCCGGCGAACAGCCTACCATCGAACGGGCGCTCCAAGTAAACATAGGCACCATAACTGGTACCAGAACAAAAATTTGGTTTCACACTGGCTTCATCGATCCCAATGCGTGCCAAAAACGTTTGCTTATAAATTTAAAAATTGGTGCCGAAGGTCGGAGTCGAACCGACACGCCCGTGAAGGCGGATGATTTTGAGTCTTCCGACTTGAGCGATACCGGACGATAGCGAAATTTAAGAATGCTCAAAACCTTGAACCTGCGGCAACATTCCAAAACAAAATCCGATACCCCAGGATAACCTGCGATATCATTGCGGTAAGTAAGAGGTAAGCACGGAATTTCTTTCAAGTCGGATGACCCCGCACAAAACACTTTGATTCGTGGTGCTTACAACCCGAATTCTCCACAAAAAACAATTATATAGGAACTCCCCTTTTTGCGTCATTGCGTCATGAGCGTCATAACCCTTACCAGTTGCGCGTTTACTCAGTGACGGTAGCCTGACGCAAAACGACCCTCCTATTTTGCGTCACTGATTGAAGTGTCAAGTAACCCTCCCGAGATTTCCACATAAGGATGAGTCAGATGCCGAGCATGCTCGAAACGAAACCGCAAAAGAAGTCAGCACCTAAACCAGGGGAGAAAGTAAAGCTGAACAAAAGCACGGTGGATTTGATTTCAGAGCCAGGTATTTACCACGACTCTGAGCTAACGGGTTTTCGCCTGCGAGTAGGGAGCAGTGGCGTTAAGTCTTATTTGATGGTGGGCAAAGCCAAAGGCGCAGCAAAGCCAGTCTATGTGACTATTGGACGCCACGGTGACCCGTGGACGGCAGACACAGCCAGAGCAAAGGCAGTAGAGCACCGGCTTACATTGCGTCAGGGCAATAACCCTAATGCGCTCCTCGAGGAAAAGCATGCTGCTGATGCCGAGAAAACCAAAGCAGAACGCGCTCAAAAAGAAGTCAGACAAATAACCTTGGGTGCTGCCTTTGCAAAACATATTCAAGGAGGTCAGAAAGACAGCACGATTAGAGGCTACCAGAAGGTCATAAACGCGCATTTGAAAAGCTGGATGGACAAATCCCTCATCGACATTAACCAAAGCGATGTAGGAAAGCTATTCGACCTCATTGAAGACAAGTCGCCCAGCAGCGCCGCTCACGCCATGCGACTCTTGAAAGCTGTCTTCAAAACAGCACAGGTCGAATACGGGGAGGAATTTCCCGAACTTGCAAGTCATAATCCGACTTTGATTTTGAGCAGAAAGAAAGGGTGGAATGCAATTGAGCCAAGGCAAGACTACATTTGTGATGAAGATTTGCCCGCTTTCTACAATGCAGTCATGAAGCTGGAAAGCCAGACAGCAAAAGACTATTTGATGGTTTGCATTCTTACAGGTCTGCGCCTAGGCGAAGCATGCTCGCTGACCTGGGTTGAAAGCGACAATGCAAACTATGTTGACTTAAACAAAAGGGTAATCACCATTTGCAGTGAAGGTGCTAAGAACAGGCAACGTCACATGCTGGCTATGTCTGACTATTTGTACGCGCTCTTTCTCCGCCGCTGGCAGACCAGAGAAAACAATTTTGTTTTTCCTGGCAAGAGCGCAGAAGGGCATTTTTCAAACCCTAAAGCATCGATACTAAATGTGGTTACGGAAGCCCGCATACCACATTTCAAATCTCACTCGCTGCGCCGAACCTTCGCAACTGCTGCTGATGCAGTTGGCTATGACCTGCGCAGTATTCAAAGGCTTCTCAATCATAAGCCCGGCTCAGTCGCAGACAGGCATTACATCCAGCGTCATGCAGAAAAAACCAAAGAGCCAATGCAGCGGATTAATGACCACTTGCTCAAGCTCATGACGGCAGAGGTGGGTGCAGAAGAAAATGTTTCAAATGTAGTTCCACTAACAATAAAGACAGTTACGGGGTAAAGACATGCCAAAAGATAAAGCAGGGTCTGGCACCTTATCCGGTGCCAGAGAAATTGACGTGCGCGAATTTGCTCACGCAATTATGAATGGGGTTGAAAGTTCAGACGAGCTGGACACAAAAGCACAGATTCTCTACAAGCACTATGCAATCGATGAAGACGAGCTGATCAGGGATGTCTACCCGCATCTGCTCCTTGCCGCTCAATTCTGTCAGTGCAGACTGCCGAAGAGGCAGGATGATGAAGAGCTGATGCTTATAAGTCTGAGGCAAGAAGACACAACACTAATAGTTGAGCTTCTTGAAGAGAAGGGTGCTGAGACAATCAAGTCAATTGAGCACTGCACAGGGGCGCTTAGGGTAGCGCTTCAGAACAAAGTTGAGCGCATAGAGGCAGCGCTCAGCAGGTTTGAGTAAGGGGGGAGAGACGTGACTACAGATTCAGACACCAAGCAAACGTTAAGAGAGTTAGCAACCCTCCTGGCGGCAGAGTTAAATTCTCAACCAACTGCGCCAAGCATAACAATGCGCGAATTCTCAACCATCTATCTTGAGCGCCATGCAAAGCCGCATAAGAAAACCTGGAAGATGGACGAGAGCAATTTACGCTTATACATTCTGCCTGCTTTGGCTGACCGTGAGCTTTGCTCAATCAGTACCGCTGATGTGCTTACATTTCAGGCTTCGATCTGCACGGCGAGAGAGGGTTGCAGCAAGTCATCTAGCGGTGGCAGGTATGCAGCTAATCGTTGCATAGAACAGCTCGGTCAGATGTTCAGGCTGGCGCGTGATTGGGGGTACTTCCCGGAAGACCGGCGCATTCCTACCGACAAAGTAAAAGGCTTTTCTGAAAAGTCCAGAGAGCGTTATGTCGACGAATCAGAGATGGCAAGGCTGGCTAAAGCAATAGACAGGCGAAAGAAAACAGCACCACATCTTAGAGCTTTCTTTTGGGTAGATTTGATGACCGGTCTGAGGAGAGACGAACTGAGAACTGCAATGTGGTGCGACCTTGACCTGGTCAACAAACAGTTGCGCCGCCCGGGCAAGACAACCAAGAACGGAGAGCCGCTTTGTCAGCCCCTCTCCCCCCAAGCAGGCCAACTACTTAATGAGCTTCCGCGGTCCAGCCCTTATATTTTTTCAGCCAAAGGTCGCGAAACTCCGGTGACAAGCACGACAATTTTTAGATGCTGGGATCGCATTAGAAAAGAGGCAAACATAAGCGATGTACGCCTGCACGACCTACGCAGAACGGTTGGCTCTTGGTTGGCTCAATCTGGAGAATCATTAGCCCTGGTAGGAAAAGCGCTCAACCATCAGGATTTGAGTGCTACACAAATTTATGCACGCTTCTCTAATGCTGATGTTCGCAGGGCTTTGGATAGGCACTCTGCAAAGCTTGCCACTTACATTACCGGGATTACAATCTTGAGCGGTGAAGAGTCCGCTCAGCACAGCAGAAGTCAGAAAGAAACAGAAAATGAAATATTGCTACCGGATATGGTGCCTCGCCCAAACTTTCCTTCGCTGGCAAAGGCTATTAACCAGTGTGCGCCACACCTGAAAGTTTTCTTCTGGCTTTACTTCATGACCGGTCTGACAAAAGACCAATTGCTCAAAGCAAAGTGGTCAGATTTAGACGAAGCCGCATGCAGTCTAAATGTGCTGAACAGGCATAGAAAGCAACAGTTCAAGCATCCTCTATCAAGCCGAGCAGTCAAAATTTTGAGCAGCTTGCCCAGACACTCTGCTTTCATTTTCGCACCGCCGAGAAAGCCTTGCGCAATCAGTTTTGAAACTATCAAAGGCGCCTGGGCGTCTGTGTGCGGACGGGCTCGGCTTGGGGGGCTGGAAGTACGGTCACTGCAAAAGACGGCTATGAAGCTGGCAATTGATGATGGCATTTCTTCTGGCATTGCAGCGCTTGCTCTTCATAGGACCTTATACAACCGAAGCAAGTACGATGAGTCTCAAGTCAGAGAAGCTGTTGAAAAAATTGCCGAAAAAATCATGTATTTGGCTGAGCATACACGCGTAGAGCGCCTAGTCTAAGACGACACAGGTTTAGGAGTACGCAGTACATCGTCAAAGTAGCCCTCATCATTCGGCGCCTGGTGCAATTTTTCAGTGAACCAGGCGCTTGGCTTTGTCGTAATCCTAGAGGCTCTCCTTGTGCGCAGTGGCTTTTCGCCGCTAAGCTGGTCAGATCCTTGAGGTCGCTTTAGTGCTGAAAGAATCTGATAAGGCGCCTGGGGTTTCGTTCGGAATAGCTTCGTTGCCACCAGACTGTAAATTTGGTGCTCTGCAATTGCCACTTCACTTGACCCGGCTGCGCAGGAGCGGCGCACCTTCAGCGCTCTTTCGAGAACTGCGATATCCGCATGGGACCAGTCAGTTAAGTTTGCTAAGGTGCGCTGCTTAATTTTGCCGTCTTGGCGGTAGCACTCTCTGAGAAGCACCTTAAGAAATTTCGTCTTTGAGCCGGACAGGATGCGGTGAACAAACATAGGTCACCAAATGAGGTATCACAGACATACTACAGAAGTATTCTTGCGACTTCAACAAAACCACACCCACACTTTCAAACACTCACCCACTAGCCTGGATCATCTTCATCCGCATCTTCTTGCGTGGCACTTGGATTTACTAGCCTTGCCTTCTCAAGTTTAGACATTTGATTAATGCTACCGGTCTTCTCCCTTCGGGCGACGATAACCAAAGGACTTGGAAGAACTTGAAAAATTTCCCAACCTTCATCAGTTAGAGTGTTTAAGACTTTCTCAAGGTGGGGCACATCACGGACTGCACGAGTAGTCCATTCATACAATTTATTCATTCGACCTCCAATGCACAATTCAGCTTCTGCAAGAAGTAGAAGCTAGCGGCTTCTAATACCATTCGCCTCTTTTACGGCGGCCCAGCGCTGCTTTTCTAAGCCTAAGAGATAGTCTGTACTTTCAATGCTCTGTAATGTTTTCGCACCGTCGAACCTTTTAGCATCTTTCAGTAGATGCAGAAACCCTCGCAATATACACAAGTGAACCTCCACCAATTGCAGAAGACGCTCAATTCCTTTGTAAATTCGAGGCACCTCTTTGATTTCGTGGTAAGCAAGATTGTAGCCCAGACCGATTTTCTCCAATTTCAACATTATTGATTCATACGAAGCATGTGCTTCTCTGCTCAACTCCTCATACTGGTCATAAAACCACTTGCCAAAGACTATGCTTGAGTCTCGTAAAAGAACCATAATAGGGAATTCACTTCTGTACTTTTCAAATGCAGTTTTGCTATTTATACCGTTCAAATACAGTTCAGAAATTCTGTTTGTTTTCTCCTCGTTGCTTTTTGCATTCGTTAGCGCTTTCAGGATATGTGCGCCAAAACTTGCATATTCCATTGCTCTGCGGGTGTAAAAGGCAGCATCCGTTTTGTGCCCTCGAAGCACTGCAAGCATTCCCATGTCCTTGTCGTAATGGCAACCAAAAATGCATGCGATAACAGCATCGTTATCTCTTTCACTTCCGTAAAAGTTTGCACCATCAAGGTCTTTCAAAAAGGCACGGTACGCGCTCGAAAGTGAGTTCAACAGCGCAACAGTCTGCGCGCCTAATTGTGCTTGGTGTATTTTGAAGATGCCTTCATCACTTTCGCGCACATCTTTCAAGTTGAATATTTCTTGTATTTCTGTTGTCGTCATGTTTAACCTCCTTGCAAGCAAAGAACCTGCTAACCACGCCGAGCTCTTTTCTTTTTCGCCTTAGGTTTCTCGTTTGTGTGTGCTATATCTACGCGTTGCCCTACTTTTCTAATAATGCTGTAGACACGATGTGCAACTAACAAAACAAAGCTGGCGAATACCGAATAGAAAATCCACGGAAAAACAGCCGCCACAATCAATTCTTTATTCACTTCCGCTTCTGCATCGTGCAGTGACGAATTTACTAGCTTTGTTTCGACGCCTGTGCTCCCAAGATAAAGCACATCTACAGATTCTCCAACCATCTGTGGTTGCTGCTTGTGAACTTTACGAACAATGTCAACACCAGCCTGAAAAGCCTCGGCCTTACTGATTTCACTTGTCCTAACAGGATGTAGAAAAAGCCTTTCAAACCACCTTTCAGTCCGCACATTTGCATAAGGAGGCAACCCACGCATCAGCTCCATGCGGTCCACCCCTAGCACGATTGACGCGCCTTTCTGCAAAGCTGAGGAGGGGAGCTCCTGGCACCATACTTGGATCGGTGGTTGAGCTTCAGGAATGATTAGGACAGTAATTACGAGCGCCTCGAACTTTTGCGTGAGGCGATTGTACTTCACAATCACGCTCTGCTCAGCCAACGTTCCTTCTGCGTGCTCGTGCCACTTCGAACGATCTACAAACCCCAGCAGCTGACCATATGCGTCCCTAAAAGCATCCACAATTTCCTGTCGGTGCGATATCAGATCGCCTTCATCAGGTACATTCCGAGTTAGAGTCCAGTGAATAATTTGATTGATATTGAAGCGATTGACTACTTTCCTGTAAGGGATGAAGTGGTCAACAGTTCCAACGCTTCCATAGATGATTGTGTCTCCGTACGAAAAAATTTTGGTCGAATTGTCATCGGTGCGGCCATCGCTGTAACTAGATCGCTTGTCTGCTACAAAGACGCATCCATATTGTGTTGGAATAGCAACCACCGTAGAACCAAAGGACGGGATCTGAGTTGTTGGCAACAAAGAAAGTAAGGCGCTTGAAAAAAGCGCGGAAAAAAATTTGTGTTTCATATAAGCAAATTATAGAGCCACTTCTGGAAAGGTCGCCTTGACGCAAAGATCATTTCATGGGCAAAAACGCATCCATCAAATATGCGACGAGATACAGCATTCTCCAAAGTCCCCAACTGTAAGGATTAAGTGCTGGTGAAATTTTTCTTGAAGTACAAGAATTCGCAAGATAGGCTTGAGCTATTTTGCTCGGCTTAAAAATTAGTTGCTCCTGTTTGACTCCTAGCTGGTCCGTTCTTCGCGCAAATAGGCGACACCATATCTAGTGACATTATTCCAACATCGATTTCGCTT
>PNKB01000135.1 GCA_013997645.1 Cyanobacteria bacterium PR.3.49 | reverse complement strand
TGACTATCTTTTCCAAAACCGCAAAGAATGGCGCAAGGACGCTGCCATTGGCAAGACCGTCGTGAGCACAAGTCTGATCGATCGCGTGGCAAACAAACTAGGAAGAAAGCTAGTCGAAGTGCCGGTCGGGTTTAAATGGTTCGTTGACGGTTTGATTGACGGATCTTTCGGTTTTGGTGGAGAAGAGAGCGCAGGAGCATGTTTCCTCCGCACTGATGGAAGTGTCTGGACCACTGATAAAGACGGCATCATTCTTGCATTGCTGGCTGCTGAAATTACAGCGGTCACCGGCAAGGATCCGGGCAAACACTATGAAGCATTGACTGCAGAATTCGGAGCACCGCACTATGCACGTATCGATGCTCCGGCAACACCAGATCAAAAAGCTAAGTTGAAAAAACTTTCGCCGGACGATGTGAAAGCGCAAGAGTTTGCCGGAGAGAAAATCATCGGCAGATTCACTGCTGCTCCGGGCAACAATGAGCCGATAGGAGGCTTGAAGGTGACGACGGAAAACGGCTGGTTTGCAGCCAGACCGTCAGGCACTGAAGACGTGTACAAAATTTATGCAGAAAGCTTCAAGAGCGAAGAGCATTTGAAAGAGATTCAGTTGCAGGCACAGGAACTGGTCACTCAGGTTCTTTCCCCTACTGCACAAAAAGCCTAGGCAGACTTACGACCGCGAAATTACATAATCAAACACACCAAGGAGTTTTACATGCCCGTACTCGAATTGGCAGATACGACGAAGATTAGTGGAAAGACCCAGGAGATGCTCGGAAATTTGGAAAAGGGCATGGGCTTCATGCCGAACATCATAAAGCAAATGGCCAACTCTCCTGCCGCCCTTGAATCGTTTCTCTCATCGCGCGATGCTCTTTTGCGCGGTTCGCTCGATGCGCAAATGATCGCCTTGATTGGCATCGTTGTGGCTGAGATTTACTCTTGTGAATATTTGCTCGCCTCTCGCGTAGCCCAGGCGATGAAAGCAGGCGTGAGCGAAGCTGAGCTTAAATTGGCTCGTCAGCAGAGCTCGTCTGATAAGAAGAAGGATATTGGTCTTCAATTCGTGCGCAACGTGGTCGTTCGCCATGGAGCTGAGATGCCGGCGTCCGACATTGCCGACTTGAAAGCTGCCGGGTACACGGATGGGGAAGTTGTCGAACTTATAGCCAATACTTCGCTAAATATGTTCGTCTATTACCTGATTCAAGTCGGACAACCGGAGCTTGATTTCCCGAAAGTCGCCCTGCCGTTCCCGGTATAGGGGCAGCAGTAGCTAGTTACCTACATTAATTTCCCATATTAAATCTCTAAGGTCCGTACGTTCCTCGCCTGGAACCAGCGGACCTTTTTGCAGTCTACCCCGCTGATAGCTGAAAGAGGGGGTTTTTTCCCCAGGTTAAGGGGTTGATGACCATGGGAATTAAACTCGATCCGCAGTACCTCAAGAGGTATAAGGAAATCGCTGGGTTGCTGATGAAGTACGGCAACTCGGATCTGGTAAAAAATGCCGGCTTGGAAGAAGCGTTAAAAGACGACGAAAATCTGAGCCGCGAGGTAAAAGGGACAGCTGAGGAACTGGCCGCGGATCTCGAGCGACTCGGTCCAGCTTATGTGAAATTAGGTCAGATTCTCTCGACGCGTGGAGATTTATTGCCTCCACCGTATTTGCTTGCTTTGTCCAGATTGCAGGATAATTGCGAGCCATTTTCCTATGAGGAAGTAGAGCAAATAGTCACGCATGAATTGGGTGTTCGCTTGACGAAAGCGTTTTCCGAATTCAATAAAGAACCACTTGCCGCTGCGTCTTTGGGGCAAATTCACAGGGCGAAAATGCGTGACGGTAGAGAGGTCGCGGTCAAAGTTCAGCGCCCAGCAATTAGAGAGCAGATTCTTCAAGACCTGGAAATCTTTGCCGATGTTGCGGAATTCTACGTACTGCACACAGAGTTGGGCAAGAAGTACGAATTCGATGTAATGGTCGAGGAGTTTCGCAAGTCTCTTTTAGGAGAGCTCGACTACCGCCAGGAAGCGCAAAATCTTGAAACGCTCAGACGCAATTTGTCTGAGTTTGATCTGATTGTGGTGCCTTTTGCCGTTGATGCCTTCACTACTACAAAAGTATTGACAATGGAGTTCATCAAAGGCAAGAAAGTTACTGCCATCACCAATCTCGAACGTACAGAGTTGGCCGGTGGACCGCTTGCCGAGCAGATCTTTGCAGCATACTTGAAGCAAATTCTTGTTGATGGCTTCTTCCACGCCGATCCGCATCCCGGCAATGTACTTCTAACAGATGACAAAAAAGTCGCGCTCATAGATTTGGGAATGGTGGCAAGGCTCACTCCGAGAATTCAGAAACAATTACTGCAATTAGTTATCGCCATCAGTGAAGGCCGTGCCGATTCTGTTGCGAATATGGCAGTTGAAATCGGTGATCCAAAGCCGAAATTTGATGAGCAGACATTTCGCCACAAAGTTTCCGAACTTGTGCAAACCGATTTAGACGCCAACATTGCGCAGATGAAAGTGGGACATGTCATCGTCGGCATTACGAAAGCTGCCGGGGAATGCGGCATTCGTGTGCCTGCCGAATTGACGATGCTGGGCAAAGCCATGCTTCACCTTGATGACGTAGGCCGCTCGCTGGATCCTGCATTCGACCCCAACTACTCGGTGCGCAGGAATGCAGGGCATATATTGGAACAGCGCCTGGTCAATGAAATATCGCCGGGACACTTGCTCAACACCTTGATTGAAGCGAAAGACAGCTTTGAAAAATTCCCGCGCAACGTCAATAAAATTATGGATCTGGTCGCACAGAATCAGCTTTCCATGAAGGTTATCGATGAGCCGCTGCTGGTAGACTCCTTCCAAAAGGTGGCAAACAGGATCACATTAGGCCTGGTACTTGCCGCGCTTATCATTGGTGCTTCCAACTTAATGACGGTTCCGACTAAGTGGACGATTATGGGTTATCCAGCTTTGGCCATTCTGTTCTTTATAATGGCTGCGTGCGGTGGATTCGCGCTGGCGATTCAAATTGTGTTTTACGATCAAAAGCCACAAAAACTTGGCGACCCGGATGTTGTTAGCAGATAGGCGTCAGGATACCGTCAGGTTGGTCTGTTGAACTAGTTACTTAGATCGTCTATCCTTGTCGCCATTGCGCTGAGCATACTGCGCAGAGGAGGGATGATGACGGCAAACGTTTATGAATTCGACGCCAAGTCTCTGGACGGCAAGGATATCAACCTTGGCCAGTATAAAGGGGATGTTCTGCTCATCGTCAATACGGCCAGCCAGTGTGGTTTTACACCGCAGTACGCGGGGCTCGAGGATTTGCACAAAAAATTTGCGGAAAAGGGTTTGCGCGTGCTCGGCTTTCCTTGCAATCAGTTTGGTGCACAAGAACCGGGAGCAGCTCCGGAGATTGGTTCGTTCTGCCAGAAGAATTATGGCGTCGACTTTCAAATGTTCGACAAAGTGGAGGTAAACGGCAAAGACGCACATCCGCTCTACAAATATTTGACTTCGTCGGCACCAGGTGTTCTCGGCACTGAAAACATCAAATGGAATTTCACCAAGTTTCTTGTCGATCGCCAAGGCAAAGTCTTCAAGCGCTACGCACCGAATGTCGAGCCGAAGGATATGAGTAAAGACATTGAGCAGTTGCTGAAAGGCTAAGGCTATGAAAGTTTATCCATAAACTTTTTCATGCGAGCAAGAGCCACTTCAATTCTTTCCACACTAGTGGCATATGAGCACCGTACGTGCCCGTTTCCGCCGGCACCGAATGCAGTGCCTGGTACCACTGCAACTCTTTCTTCCATGAGCAGCCTTTCGGCAAATTGTTCGGCAGTCAATCCCGTCGATTCGATGGAGGGAAAGGCGTAGAATGCGCCCAACGGCATATGGCACGTCAAGCCGAGTTTGTTGAGTCCGTCGACGATCAATCTGCGGCGCTGTTTATAATGTGCCACCATATTTTCGACTTCATTTTCCGCGTGCTTTAGCGCTTCTAGAGCGGCCACTTGTCCAGTGATCGGGGCGCACAGCATTGTGTACGAATGAAGTTTCATCATCATCTTCAGGATATGCTCTGGAGCGCACGCATAGCCGATTCGCCATCCTGTCATTGCATGCGCTTTGGAGAAACCATTTAGGAGTATGGTGATGTCACGCGCACCAGGGACGGAGGCAACACACGTGTGGATGCCATCATAGGTCAGACGGTCGTAAATCTCATCAGAAATTACATACAACCCTCTGTCTCGAGCAAAAGCGATGATTTCTACTATTCGCTCACGGGAAAGAACTGCTCCTGTGGGGTTTGATGGATAACCCAGAAGTACGGCTTTTGTTTTGGCAGTGCAGGCCGCTTTCAACTGATCGGCCGTGACCGCGAATTTTGCGTCTGAGCGCGTTTCGACACTGACCGGCACACCACCTGCAAGAGCAACACAAGGTTTGTAGGAAACATAGCAAGGCTCCGGAACCAGCACTTCGTCCCCAGGATTGAGCAAGACTCGCATTGCCAAATCGAGTCCTTCCGAAACACCGACGGTGACAAGAATTTCCGAATCAGGATTGTATTCGACGGAATAGCGTTTGTTGAGATATCGGGCGATTTCGCGGCGCAGCTCCAACAAACCGTAATTGGACGTGTAGGTAGTCTGACCACGCTCGAGCGAATAAATTGCTGCCTCGCGCACTGACCATGGGGTGGCGAAATCGGGCTCGCCTACTCCTAGAGAGACCACATCCTGCATCGATGCGGCTATGTCGAAAAATCTTCTGATTCCGGAAAATGGAACTTCCAGAGCGGTTTTTGACAGAGGTTTGAGGCTGACGCTCTGACTCATGGAAAACCTATGGAGAAACTACAAGTCTTTGATCTTGCTCTGAGTCAAAAAAGAGAGCGCCGTCTTCTTTGTAGCGTTTCAGCAAGAAATGCGATGTTGTTCCGGTGACACCGTCAATAGTGGCGAGCTTTTCAGAAACGAAACTGGCTAGTTCTCTGAGATTTGGTGCTTCCACTACCACTCTTAAATCGCTGCCGCCGGACACCAGCCAGACACTTTGAACTTGAGCAAACCTGGCAATTCGGCAAGCAACTGCATCGAAGCCCACATCACGCGCGGGTGTTACTTTGACATCAATGAAAGCAACTACTTTTTCACAGCCCGTTTTTTCCCAATCGATGACAGTGAAATAGGTTTTGATGACGCCGCGCTGCTCGTAATCGCGAACAGCTTTCTCCACATCTTCAACGGTTCGCCCTGTCATTTTGGCGATTGTCTCGCATGAAGTGCGAGCGTCTCTGGCGAGGATAGTTAGAATCTCGTCCGGTGTTTCTTTTGGCATGGGGGAAAGTCTACCATAGTCCTGCCTCAAGGCAGTTGTTGAGAGTAAAATATGAGGCATGAAACCAGATCAAGAAATCAGCCCGGAAATACGACAAGACCGGGAAATTTATACCATCGGACATTCCAATCACCCAATTGAACGGTTTCTCGAATTGCTCAAGAAATACGAAATTGAGGTGCTCGTGGACATCCGGTCGAACCCGTTTTCTCGATTTTCGCGCCATTTCAGCCACGATCCGCTGAAAAACGCCGTTCAAGCTGCCGGAGCTAAATATCTGTATCTGGGGAAGGAATTGGGCGGAAAGCCAAAGGAGCCTGGGTTTTACGATCCTGAAGGTCACATCGACTATGGGCTCATTGCTCGCTCTGAGCGCTTTGCCGAGGGTATTGACAGGGTAATGGACGGAATAGGCAAATATCGCATTGCTATCATGTGCAGTGAAGAAAGTCCCGTCGACTGCCATCGCAGAAGGCTTGTCGGTCCAGTCCTCGTGCAACGGGGTGCCCAGCTCAAGCACATTCGTGGCAACGGCGAGCTTCATCTGGAGAGCGATCTGGCGCAGGATGATCGTGAACTTGCCGATGAGTTTCAGCAATTGACGCTCTTTTCCCAGCCGGCGCCGCAAAAGCCATGGCGTTCAAGCAAACCTGTGAAGAAGAGGCCCTGATGTCCGTCACATCTGAAATTGAGTGGACCGACGCTACCTGGAATCCGGTCACCGGCTGCACCAAAATCAGCCCCGGTTGCGCCAATTGTTATGCGGAGACATTTGCAGAGAGGTTTCGCGGAGTGCCCGGGCATCCGTACGAGCAAGGTTTTGACCTCAAAATCTGGCCGGATCGCCTCAATCTGCCCTTGTCCTGGAAAAAGCCCAAGCGCATTTTCGTAAATTCTATGAGCGACCTGTTTCACAAAGATGTGCCTCTGGAGTATGTGCAGCAAGTTTTTGAAGTGATGGGTAAGGCGCACTGGCATCAATTCCAGATTTTGACCAAGCGGCATGAGCGTCTGCTCGAGCTGGACCCCCATCTCACCTGGATGCCGAATATATGGATGGGCGTCAGTGTCGAAAGCAAGGACTATGTTCATCGCATTGACTATTTGCGTAAAACAGGCGCCAATACCAAGTTTTTGTCGGTTGAGCCCCTGCTGGGTCCGATTGAGAATCTCAATTTAGAAGGCATAAACTGGGTTATCGTGGGCGGAGAGTCCGGCCGGCGTGTCCGAGCCCTGCAGCCCGAATGGGTGAAATTAATTCGCGACCAATGCCAGGAGGCTGGTGTGGCCTTCTTCTTCAAGCAATGGGGCGGTCACAACAAGAAAAAAGCTGGAAGAATCTTTGAAGGACGCACTTGGGACGAGATGCCGAAGGGCTGTCGATGATATCCTATCTAGCCGGTGGCCCGGCTTGGACTCTCAGGAGTGAATATTCATGCTTAAGCAATATGGGCAAAGATGCAAAATTGCGTTTTTGACGGCGACCCTGATTTGCGTGTCTTTCTGTCAGACGGCGGTTTTTGCAGCGAAGGAAAATGCAGGGGCCGCGGTGCCTAGTGCTTCTACTACTAAACCATCGAGCGAATATGGAAATATAGAAGTCACTCCCGCTCAACTTCTCGACAAACGCATGCGGGAGGTGGATGAGAAGCGTCGCGAGCTCGATCAGCAAAGGCGCGGACTGGAAGAAAAGCGACTAAATCTTGAAGAGCCGAGACAGAAACTTGATGAGGTTCGCTACAAACTGCAAGAAGAGAGGCTCAATCTCGATAAGCAAAGATCGGAATTGGAGCGCTTACGTGTGGAATTAGATGAGAGATGGCGGCAAATGGATATTCAGCGACTGCCGCTCGATAAGCAACGATTGGAAATCGACGTTGCTGGACGCAAGCTCGAATTGCAGAGATTGGAATTGGACAGACAGCGTATTGCAATTGAAGACCAGCGACGAGCGCTGCGCGATAAGCAATAGACTACGACCGATGGTGCCACGGGACAAGTGATATCAAAACCATCAAATTGATATCACTATCTCAAAGTGCAATGACGTCAGTTGGGCTGTTCCAAATTTTGATCGCGGGAGTTTCTCTCTCGTGAGACAAAACCGAAATCGTGCTTGTGTCGAGCATCAAATGCCGCCCTTCTTGCGGAGGCAATTTTAGCCAGGTTGCAGTGAGGATGCGCAAAATATGACCATGCGCGACCAATGCTACTTTTCCGCCGATACCGCTTGCGGTATCAATCACTCTCTGGCAACGGGCGGCTGCCTGCTCGAGCGTTTCTCCGTTTGGACATGGGTGAGTCCATACTGTCCACCCGGGAACTGTTTGCCGTATCTGCTCGGTTGTGATTCCCTCATATTCGCCATAATTAAACTCAACTAAATCATCAAGCACTTTCAGGTTGGCCAAACCGGCAAGCTCTGCTGTTTCCCGAGCACGCGAAAGTGGGCTGACAAAAGTTTGTGAGAAGTCAATGTGACTGACAGAGTTGCGCAGCGCCTTTGCCTGCGACCGTCCGACCTTGGTGAGCGGGATGTCCGTCAGTCCTGTGTGTTGTCCTGACAGAGCCCATTCGGTCTGTCCATGGCGAAAAATGTACAGAGTGACGGGTGTAGAATTTTTTGTCACAGTGATTATCCTGGTGCCGAACGGTCGTTGGTGCGGACAATGAGAAGCTTCGGGTAGTTTACTATGGACGGGGCACTGTAAAATAACGAGTATGCAAACGGTCAATATCGCAGCCTATAAATTTGTCGGCATTCCTGCGCCAGCGGAATGGCAGCCTGTCATTAAGGAAAGGTGCGACCAACTGCATCTCAAGGGCACTGTTCTGCTTGCAACCGAGGGTATAAATCTTTTTCTTGCAGGCAAACGCGAATCGATCGATGAATTTTTGAAGTTTCTTCAAGGTGATGATCTTTTCGGTGATCGCTTTTCCATCCTGGATATCAAAGAAAGTTTTTCTTCGAATCAACCATTTAAAAAAATGGTGGTGCGTGTTGCCAATGAGATTATTACGATGCGGCATCCGATGATTCGTCCTGAGGATAGTCGTGCACCTCACGTGGACGCTAAGACTCTCAAGAAGTGGCTGGATCAAGGGCATGATGACGAGGGGCGAGAGCTGGTGCTCTTGGATGCGCGCAATGATTTTGAAGTCGAGATGGGCACTTTTCAGAATGCGCTCAATCTCGATATCGAAAAGTTCAGTGATTTTCCCGATGCTATTGGCACCACAATGAGCAAGTCGGCAAATTCGCTCAATGACAAAACGATAGTTTCTTTCTGCACCGGTGGCATTAGATGTGAAAAGGCTGCGCTGTACCTGCAGGAAAAAGGACATCCAAAAGTATTCCAGCTCGATGGTGGCATCCTGCGATATTTCGAGGACGTCGGAGGTGCGCACTGGCAAGGCGAATGTTTTGTATTCGATGAGAGAGTTTCGCTCGATCCTGGCTTGAAAGAGAGTGGAAAAACTTTAGCGGATCGCCAAGATGGAAAGCCGAAAAAATAAAACGCGCTGGAGGTTTTTTTGATGTTGTTGCGTATGATTTTTGCGACACTGGCATTGGGATTTTTGGCATTTGGCGTCTGCGGAGTTTCTGCAAAGGATTCAATTGCTATAAGTAGCGGTGAATCCAAAGCCGATCCCAGGACTGTGAAAGAAGTATCCGGTCTTATCAAAATGCAAGAGACCGCCTGGAATAAAGGTGACCTGAAGGAGTTTCTTTCAGCTTACTCACGCTCGAAAGATGTCACCTATGTTTCCAGCAATGGTCTGTGCAGAGGATTCGATGCCATCGAACAGCGTTACCAAATGCGTTATGGCAATAATAAGAGCACTATGGGACAGCTATTCTTGACCGATCTCGAGGTCACCAGTCTTGGCGATAAAAACGCCCTTTGCATTGGTAAATTCAGCGTAGTGCATCATTCGCACTCGCCGATCAATGGCAGGTTCACACTGATCTTCAGACGCGCAAAAGAAGGCTGGAGAATCATTTACGACCACAGCTCGATTTAGGTGTTTTTGCTTTCTTCCTGCGCTGCTGCTGCTGTCTGTTCGGCTTGCTTTTTGCACAGAGTACGACGGAAGAGTTCGATCGTTGAACGCTTAATATGATTGATCGTTTGCTGTAACGGGTTCAGTCCAAGAACGCGATAGACGTCATAAAGCCTGATCAAGAAAAAGCGCGTGTTCATTGCGCAATAAACTTTTTCTTCTCGGGCGCCATCTAACTCGGGACGATATTTCAGTTTGTGACGGGCAAGATTTTTAAAATTGTAGAGAAAATTGGCTTTCTCGAACGCGTATCTGAAGTGTGCTTTCAAAAGTTTGCTGTGTTTGAATTCTTGAGAATCGTCCACTTTAGCCAGTGGTGAAAGACCAAGCGAGAGGTCTTTTTTTCCTTCTTGCTTAAACTTCTCCAGTGCTTCCAAGATGATGAAGTCGACCACTGAATAGGTTCGGTCAAGGTTGGTGCGCAGGTGGTTGGCGATATAGCCGCTCACCTTGCCGTCTTCGTACATAGGGTCGAAAATCACGAATCCGACAACTTGGTTGTCTTTGATGGCCACGAATTTTCTTACATCGATTTCGTCTACAAAAACTACTGGGCGAACAATGAATTGCATTTCGTTGTCGCTGATGACCTTTTCCTTCATCCAGCCATCGCTAATTTTTTTGAACGACTTCAACATTTCATCGTCAACTGTATTGATCTCAACAACAGTGACATTGTCTTTCTTTGCGCCGTTTCGCGCGTTTCTGAGCTGCTGCTTCTTGTTGCCGACAACATTGAATTTCTGGATGTCGATAATTGTTTCGACACCTAGTTCGTTGACCGTAAATCCCATCTCGTTGAGCACTTTGCCCGTGTCATGTGAGATGTGGAGAAATACTGGATCCGATTTCTCCTTCATGAATGCTTCGACGAGCGGCTTGATATTTTCTTTGCTGCAAATCGGATCGGCAAGAACGCATACAGAATTCGGGCCGTCGCGCAGAGGCGTGTATGCGATGTAACCAAGCTCGGGATGCATGTAATACTGCATGCCTTTCTGCAGCGATGAATAAGCAAGAGAGCCATAACCGTGCAATTGCAATTTTTCATAACGGAATTTCGCCGTCTCTGTGCTGTATTTGATGGAACTGACAGCGGTTTGCAGGGATTCTTGATTGGATTTGAGCGCTTTTAGAGTCATTCCTAACTGTCCGCGCGTGAATTTGATTGTTGAAGGTGTTGCAGGTGATGACAGTGCAGTTTTTTTCTTGTCGTTCACTTAAAAACTCTCCGACCTGAATGGCTGTTTGGACTTTTTTAGTTCGATAGCGAACTTGCCGAGCAATTTTGCCCGCCGCCGCTTCCGCTCGACGTCTAAATATGTTTGACCCCTCTCTAATATACATCTATTGCAGCGTGGGGCGCGTAAAACGCCGCCGTCGCGAGTTGAAAAGAGACGGCTTTGTTTGGAAGTTAAACCGTTAACGGTTTAACTTCTAAATCCGGATTGTGTGCTTTGCATCTTGAATCCTGGGCTGGGTTTGGCAAACAGTCATTTCCGCCCGGTTTAGTCATACAATTAACGACGTCAGCTTAGTCCACTCCGAATTTTTGCAGGTCCCATGGTCGGAATTTCAACGAAAAGGCAGCCGCGCCTACTGGTCGCAGGATTTCTCGGCTGGCTGTGTCTGGCAGGAATTTTGCCTTTGGCAGTTAGCGGGCAGGAGGCTCTCTGGTCTTCCATGTTCGACAACGCGGCCAAGGCGTTTGCTGACGAGGACTATGAAAGGGCCGAGAAGTTAACTCTGGAAACTGTAGGGGAAGCCGAGTCGTTGCCAAAAGATGGCAATCAGCTCGTAAAGACTCTGGAGTTGTTGCGCAAGATTTATGCTGCAGAAAAGAAGACCATTGAAGCTGAAAAGGTAGCCGAGCGCATCGAATCTCTCGGCGGAGTGAAAACCCAATCGAAACATAAGGCGGAAAAGAAGGCTGAGTCGATAACCCAATCACAACCGGAGTCAAAACCGGAACCAAAAGCAGAATTGCCTCCTGAGAACCGGGAAGCTCGAGCGGCGGAAAAAAGCGAAAAGAAAAGTTCTAAAGAAAAGAAAATTGCAACCAAGACAGATGATTCTTTTGGCAAAGGAATCAAGCGCAACGATGCCCAAACATCGGAAAGTTCTTCTGCAGCAAAAGAAGACTCCCAACCTAATTCTGTAAGTCCAAAGTCAGAGGTCAGACCTGAATCCCCACCTGCCAGCAAAACAAGCAGTGAAGAAGTCGGAGAGCTGAACATTGAGAAAGAACTCAAAGGCAATACCTCAGTTGCTACAACAACTGCAGTCAGCCCGGTAAAGACGGAAGCTCAAAGCTTCAAATTGAAAGAAGCGATGAAACTGACAGGTCATATGGGTTGGAGCAAGTGCGTTGATATTAATGCCGAAGCATCGCAAGCGCTTTCCGGCAGTGCAGATAACACCATGCGTTTGTGGGATCTGGCCAGCGGCAATCAAACTCAAAAATTTGATGGCCATGATGATTCGGTCAATGCTGTTGCGTTTTCCCCCACAGGAGATCGTGCACTTTCCGGCAGCAGCGATAAGTCGGTGAGATTATGGGATCTGGAAGCGGGTACCGAGATCAAAAGATTCAACGGTCACTTAAATCTGGTTACTTGTGTTGCCTTTGCGCCCGTCGGGACACTGATTGCCTCTGGTGGATACGATGGCACCGTGCGCATTTGGGATACGCAAACGGGAAAAGAAGTCTCGAAATTAGAGGGCAGCTTGGGCACGGTTAAATGTCTCGTGTTTACACCGGACGCTGATGAAATCATTTCTGGTGGCACCGACAAAGTGCTTACTTTGTGGAATGTGAAAACCGGCAAAAAGGTGCGGACCTTCAACGGACACACAGCAGAAGTAGCTACAGTTGCCATGTCGGATGACGGCAGCCGAATTGTTTCGGGCGGTCGCGATGCCACCGTAAGACTTTGGGATGTTGATTCCGGTGAAGAAGTGAAGGTGATGAACGGTCATACGAATTGGGTGACCAAAGTTCGCTTCATCTCGGTCGACAAGATACTATCGGGCGGGCTCGACAAGACGTTTCGCGTCTGGGACGTCGATGAAGGGCGTGAAGACAGAATATACAACCTTCAGAATTTCGGAATGTGGAGTTTGGGTTTTTCCGAGCTCGGCGATAAAGCCATCACGGGTAGTGACGACTTTACCTTGCGCGTCTGGTCGATGAAGCCTTAGGTTTTGCCGCTGGCTTTGCTGGTTCGGCATTGCTGGTGGTGACTGCTCGGGCTTGATCGGGAAGCTCGATATTGCCTAGCCCGCGCGATGGTTTTGCGGCCGGGACGCCGATGACAAGGTCGTCGCCCTCCCATTTGCTCTTCATTACGGGATTTTGCAATACGCCGCGATCGCGCATGACCTCGCGCTGGACTTCTTCATTCAAGTAATTGAATGCTTCACCAAGGCGTGTCATCTTCCCGTCTTTTCTCAATCCCTCGATCAAGTGCTTGGTAAAAACGCTTCCCTGGTAGCGTTTTGATTCCCAAGATCGCTGGTCCGGACTGCTTGATGAAAGAACCAGTTGCCCTGTACCCTGGACGATCGTATCTACATTCACATTGCCTGAGCGTGCCAGTCCTTTCGAACTGGGCGCCGCGACTCCGCTGTGGCATGCGTCCAGTAATACCATGACCCTGTCGCAGTGCACCCTTTCTTTGATGATCCTGGAGAGATCTTGCATGGCGATGCCGGTGACGTACAAGTCATTGATGTCGGTGTCATGTGCCACCAGATAATTGACACCACCGACGTCAAGGCTGGACGGACTGCCGTGGCTCGAGAAATAGATGACTACAAGGTCGTCCGGCTCCGCAACGCGAGGCAACCATTTGTTGCCCAAAAGTGACAGAATATTGGCGCGTGTCGCTGTATTGTCAGTCAACAATTGAACGTGATCAGGCGCGAAGTTTTTCTCGGTAACCAGAAAGTCGTAGAAGTCTTTTGCATCTTTGGCGCAATAGTGCAAATTGATGCTGGAGTCTTTGAAATTGCTGATGCCGACGATCAGTGCCCACTTGTCTCTAATCGGTTTGTTGGTCACTTTCTTGTCGGAAAGAGCGGTATTGGCAGCTGAGACCGCATTCGCCGACGAAGTTGCAGTTGAGGCGACTGTTGTTCCTGGCTCCGCGTCGACTCTGCGGACCGTCATTGATTCGCTGCCTTCGGGTTGCACTTGCTCTGCAAGTTCTTTCTGTTCGGCAGCACGTTTTCTCTTCTTATAAGCTTCGATTGCTCTTTCCGCTTTGCGCGATATATCGCCTGAAAAGGCTCGATCGTTCATGCTGGAAACAGCTCGTGCCATGCGCGTATCGACAAGGATCGCCCCAGCTTCTTCTTGCTGCGAAGATTGCATGAGCAGTTTTGCGCAGTCTTCCAAATTGAAGATGGCAAACTTTTGCGTACCATCGGTGGTGCCTTTCAGTCTCGTCATTGCTGTTCGGAAGAGCGCTTCCGCCTTGGTTGGCGATTTCTTCTTCATGTAAACGCGACCGAGCATCATGTAACTATGTGCCAATTTCGGATCGTGCTTGCTGAGTTGTTTTTCCTTGATTCCCAGCGCACGTTTTTCCAGTGCTTCGGCAACATCTCCATTGTTTTCGCCCAGTTCTATCAAGACAACTTGCTCGAGAAGATCGGATAAGGCAATGTCCCTTTCGCCTTTCGATTCTTTTGCACTGATCTGCTCTTGCAATTGAGCTTTCTTGTTGGTGACGTACTGCGCGCCGTAATTCTTTGCTTCCACTATGTCTGAAACGGCACCGCTGCTGTCACCAATGGCCAGGCGCGCCATGGCTCGATTGTAAAAGCCTTCGACTGTTTTCTCCCCTGTCAATGCGGCATCAAGATCCTTTTGCGCATTCATATACTCGCCGGCGGCAGCATAAGCCGAGGCGCGATCCATGAGGGCGGGGCTATATTTCGGATTCAGGCGAATGGCCTCAGTGAGGTCGGCAATAGCGCCTTTGCTGTCGCCCTTAATTAGTTTGAGCCGACCTAAATTGTATTTCGTCACGGCCTCGTCGGATTTCCATGCCGATGCTTCCTGTAAATCCGAGATCGCTTTGTCTATCTCGCCAAGTTTGGCGTAGGCAAGTCCGCGCTGCAGGAGATCGTTGCCATTCTTTCTGCTGCCTTTCAAATTTTTATTGTAATAGGCGATAACCTGCTTGAAATTTTCATCGGCAGAACCTTTCGCGCCTTTAGCCAGGAAAACTTCCCCAAGATTAAATCGAAGAGCGGTGGCGCTGTACTTGTTTTTCTTGAGGAGAAACTCGTAATCCTCGATTGCGCCGTCCAGATCATTGGCTTTTGCGCGGCAGTCAGCTCTTTCTTTGATGGCTTCATAGGAGCCGGCTTCGAGTTTTAGTGCGGACGAGAAATCATTGATGGCTTTCTGATAATCACCGATTTTTTTGTAAGCGGCGCCCCTGTTCAGGATTGCATCGACATTTTTAGGGCTCAATCGCAGTGCCAGAGAATAATCGTCGACTGCTGGCTGGTAATTGCCCATCTTTGTGTGCAAATCCGCCCGCTTAATATATGACTCGACTACATTTGGATTGAGCTTGATCGCCTGGTCGTAGTCGGCAAGTGCGCCTTCGAAGTCTCTAAGTTCTGAGCGCCCCTGGGCTCGGTTCAGGTAGGCCTCGTAAATAGTGGGGTTGTCTCTCAATACCAGGGTGAAAGAGGCTACGGCGCTCTCGTAGTCCTTTTTGTTCATCTGAAAGAGCCCGCGTGACAGGTCCTTCTGATAAGACTTGGAGTCTGCCCATGCCGGAGAGGTCAAAATTGGGTTGCCGGTAATTAAGAAAGCGCTGAATGCCAAAGCGGCTGCGCCGATACGCAAGAAATCCTTCACCTCAAAGCTCCCCATGTCTGGCACTAATTATTAGGAGTTCCACTCAAGTTATTCCCGAAAAGGCTGTCAGGACAAACGGTTAGGGCTAGGTCGGTCAGCGTTTTTCTGATCGTCTTTTGCTGGAGAACAAACAGGCGCAGCCGAAGGTTGCCATTGAACCAAGGAGTATACGAAATGGAAAGGCTATATTAGGAGGAACTGGAATATTAGGAAAAATATGGCTTAGTTGGTCGGGCAGACCTGAAAATGTTGCCACGGACAAAAAACCGACACACATGGCGATGATATTACCTGTGTCACTGCCGCGGTTTTTGGTGAGCAGACCCAATAGAAAAATTCCCAGCAAAGAGCCGTAGGTGTATCCGAAAATCCCGAGCACAATCGGAATGATGCGAGACTCCGGATGTTCAATAACAAAGTAAGCGGTTGCCGCGGCAACAACGATCATCAGCGCCGCGAATACATAGGTGAACAGCCTTACGGTTTTTACAGATTCGCTGCCGGAGTCTGATGATTTCTCGTGC
>PNKB01000134.1 GCA_013997645.1 Cyanobacteria bacterium PR.3.49 | reverse complement strand
TTTTACTTCATTGCCCGCATCAATACTTGAATTCTCATCATACTTGAGAATGAGGTCGTCACCATTCACCTGCGAATATGCTTGGTTTGAGCCCATTGCTGGAGATCCGTATGAAAAGAAAAGGAAGACGTAATAGGCAAGATTATCGAATGCGCAGCGCCATGATCGATGGCTGCTACGACAGCAGACATTGGGAATATGATCATCACCTGATTCCGCCGATTTCGTCTTCTGTTGCTTTCCGGCTCAGTTCATTGCACCGCGGTGAAGAAGGATTTGCTCGATTTGGAGAAGGCGAGGACATCTGCCCTGAGACTATTTTTGTTTACGACCGTTTAGACGATCCTCTGCGGGGCATGCTTGAAGAAAAGTTGGCATACGCAGAGGGCGGCGAAGTTGCCGTTTCATTTGCAAGTGGTATGTCTGCAATCAGTGCAGCGCTTGGTGTTTTAACCAAGCAAACAGATGAAGTGATTGCGCACAATATGTTATACGGCTGTACTTATAGCCTGCTTTCACACTGGTTGCCGAGATACGGCATTCAAACAAAATTTGTTGACTTGAAATCGACCAGCGCTTTAAACTCAGCTTTGAGTGAAAAGACTAAGGTAGTTTACCTGGAAACACCAGTAAATCCGACGTTGGATTTAATCGATATTGGTGCAATTAAAAATTGGCTCGGCGATATAAATAAGGATAGGGCCGAAGATAGGAAAGTTCTGCTTGTCGTAGACAATACCTTTGCCACTCCCTATTGTCAGCGACCGCTGAGTCTGGGAGCCGACTTGGTCGTACACAGTCTTACAAAAAACATCGCCGGCTTCGGTACTGATATGGGCGGCGCTGTAATCGGTCCTGCCAAATATTTGCGCGATCTACTTCTATACCGAAAAGATTTCGGTGGCGTCCTTTCACCTAAATCGGCGTGGCCCATCCTCGTGTATGGACTTCCAACTCTGGCTGCCCGCATGGTCAATCAACAGAAATCGGCCCAGCATATAGCACGCTTTCTGGAAAGCCATCCATTAGTGAAGCGAGTCCTGTATCCGGGACTGAAATCCTTTCCACAGTGGGAACTCGCACAGAGTCAAATGATGAGTCCTGATGGAAAATTTTCACCAGGTTCTGTGCTGTACTTCGAACTAGATTCCGAAAAATTCACTGATGCTCCAAAAGCGGTCGAGTTTTTTATTGACTATCTGGCAAACAATTCTAGATGCATCACACTGGCTGTTAGCTTGGGGCAAGTACGCACGTTGATTGAGGCGCCATATTCTATGACACATTCCTCTTTACCGGCAGAATTCAAAAACTCAATCGGTGTTTCTACTTGTGGACTTCGTCTTTCTCTAGGTCTGGAAGACTGGCATGATATTGAAAACGATTTAGAAGTCGCACTCGGAAGAACGGCCGATTTAATTACTTCACCGGGTTGCGCGGTTCATCCTTAGTAAGGATGCATAGCGCGAAGTGCTTTCATAAGCTTGTAGTGATCTCGAACTCTACACCGCACAAAAATGAGGACTTATGCTTCGCACGTTGATCTCGGTAATTCTTCTGGCGCAGATCCTGTTTATTATGGTGCCACCGGGACTTGCTTTTGTAGAAAGTGACCGCGCAGAATGGGCCAAGCTGTATGAGAAAGCAGGAAGGCTTCTAGACCGCGGCAAGGATCAAGAAGCTGAAGCGACTGTCAGAAAACTGCTTAAAATTGAAGATTTCAGCAAGATTCACAAAATCTTGAGTCTTGAACTGTTTGGCGAAGTTCTAGACAAACAAAAAAAATATAGTGAAGAAGAAGCAGTTTTGCGAAATATGCTGGAAAAGATGAGTAATGCAGGCTTTCCCATCAATCTAATTGCTCTCACAAGTCTTAAATTGGCTGACCTGAACTTCACACTGGGAAGATATGCACTCGCACGAGAGGACTATGAAGTGGCAATTCCGCTTTTGAAGAGCGCATTTGGACCATACTCATACGAAGTAGCATTGGCTATCAACAATTTGGCATTCACAGAAGTGCAGGAAGAGAAATTCTTGTGCGCAGCTGAACACTTTCATGAGGCACTCAGAATAATAGAAGAAAAAGCAGGAAAAGAAAGTGAGCTTTATGGCAGAGTCGCTACTAATCTTGCCGATGATTATGAAAGATTAGAGGACTGGAATTCAGCCCGTCAGTGGTATGAAAAGGCAATTACAGCCTTGAGTCACTCCTGTGGAGAAAAGGATGTGACTGTTTTGGAGTTAGAGAAATACATTATCAAATTTCGCTCGGCCGGAAAAGGCGGAGTGTTTAAATGAAGCTTTGAGGGAATGAGTTACGAATGCCTGTGTGCAAGGGCGGCTCGCGCTCTAAACGACCTATCCTAAGTTGATGCAACGATAATACCTGGGAACGATATCAACAAGTTTTTCACACACTAGATTGAAAGAAAGCGACAATTGCACCTTATTCCATGGATAACCACTATGCACGATGGGATTTTCGACTTTTACTTCTGTGACAGATGCAGAGCATATGTTCTCGATGAACGAAATGGAGATCTGCAATTTGGCGTTACTCGGCAAACAACGGTTCAATCCTTGCCTCAAGGCTGGACCTGTCCTGTATGCGGAGGCACAGCAGCCGACCTACGGCCGGTGACCATGTTCGATCATATAAGTCAGGCGGAAATAGCAAAAGCGCTATTCCAAATCAAGACACCCGCCTAATACATAAGTCAGCGGAGAAAGCCATGTTACAGACCCATGAACCGATAACACCGGACTCTCAGGTCAGCAAATTAGTAAGACGTCATGCGATTCCGTACACCGGTGAGAAAAAAGAATTAGACTCACTCATTACTCTAATTGGTGATTCTTCCTTTGTTTTGATTGGAGAAGCGTCCCATGGCACTCACGAATTTTATAAAACAAGGATTGAATTAACGAAGAGATTGATAGAAGAAAAAGGATTCAATGCTATTGCAGCAGAAGCTGACTGGCCGGATGCAATTAGGGTCAACCGCTATGTAGTGGGAGAAAGCGAAGAACCAAACGCGGTTTCAGCGCTTTCAGGCTTCCAGCGCTTTCCTACATGGCTGTGGCGTAATGCTGATGTACTCTCCTTTATAGAGTGGCTCACAAGCTACAACAAGGATTTCAGCCACGAGCAAAGGGTAGGTTTCTATGGATTGGATCTGTACAGCCTTTATCGCTCGATTGAGGCGATAATCAACTATCTGGAACCAATTGATCCTGAAGCAGCAGACAAGGCACGTGAAAAATATAGTTGTCTTTCAGCCTACGGCTATGATGAGCAGACATACGGCTATGCGGCTTCCTTAGGATTGGCGCGGGAGTGCGAAGAAAATATTCTCAACCAATTGGCAGAATTGCAAAATAAAGAATTGGACTATCTGAAAAAGGATGGACGAAAAGCAAGAGATGAGTTTTTCTACGCAGAGCAAAACGCCATTCTCGTTGCGCACGCGCAGGCATACTACCGAGAAATGTTCCGCGGACGCATGAGCACCTGGAATCTAAGAGATTCACATATGATGAAAACACTGCTCAATTTAAGAGACCACATGAAAAGAGCCGGTCGCCACATGAAGGTGGTCGTCTGGGCGCATAATTCCCATCTCGGAGACGCCCGAGCCACCGAAATGTCTCATCGAGGGGAATTGAATCTTGGGCAATTAGTAAGACAACATCTAGGCGACAGATGCTGTCTTATTGGCTTTAGCTGTTACTCCGGAACTGTGACTGCTGCTTCGACATGGGGAGGCCCAGCAGAACGAAAAACTGTCCGCCCAGGCTTGACCGGTAGTTTTGAACGGCTTTTCCATGGCGTAGACCTACCTTCATTCATCTTACCTTTTAGAACAACAGGCCTGAACAATGGTTTGAAGCATCCGAGACTTCAACGTGCAATCGGAGTTTTGTATGTTCCTGAAACAGAACGCTATAGCCATTACTTTTTTTCCACTCTGCCCAAGCAATTCGATGCCGTCATCCACTTTCAAGAAACACAAGCAGTTGAGCCGCTCGAGCGCAACGCACTTTGGGTAGAAGGCGAGACTAGAATCGAGGATTTAGTCGACTGATTAATCGAGATCTTTTAAAAGGTCTAAAAGAGCCTGGCTTTTCTTCAGTTTTTTAATGGCTTTGGCTTCAATCTGACGGACCCGCTCTCTGCCAAGTCCGACCGATTGAGATACCTGCTCAAGAGTCAATACGTTTCCATCTGGTATTCCATATCTCATAAGTAAAATCCGTTTTTCCAGTTCGGGCAATTTCATGACTGCCGCCCTCACCCTTTCTTTCAAAAGATTGACACCGGCCCGCTCCTCAGGCGCAATGGTTTTCTCGTCAGGCAGAATTTGCAGTAGATTAAAGTCTGAATCTTCGGGAAAAAATGCTTCCAGAGATATCGACTTTTTTTCCGCAGAGAGTATTTCTTTCAATCGCGTGGAGCCCATACCTGTTTCCCTCGCAATCTCTTCTAAACTTGGACTTTTACCAGTGCACTCCGCCAATCTCCTGACGGTTTTTCTTATTCGGTTCATTTGCTCGCTGACATGGACCGGTATGCGCACTGCTCTCGACTTGTCCGAGAGCGCTCTCATTACAGCCTGCCTGATCCACCAGGTGGCGTATGTGGAAAACCGGTAGCCACGCTCAACTTCAAACTTCTCAACCGCTCTTATCAAGCCTATCGTGCCTTCCTGAATAAGATCTTGAAAGGAAAGTCCACGATTGCGAAAGCCTTTGGCGATACTAACGACAAGCTTGAGATTCGAAATGATGAGAATTGCTTTTACACTCTCGTCGCCGCTGGAATATGCACGAAAGTATCTGATTTCATCTTTAGCACACAAGAGTGGATACCTCCCTATCTGCTTCAAATAGTCGCCCACTGAGTCAACTTCGCTGACTCCTTGAGAAGAACATTCCTCCGCCTGGGCTCTCTGTTCGGACGCCTCATACCCGCCTTCAACAATTTCGTCAAACAGCGAAATTGACAATTCGCAACTGTAATTCCTAGTCTTGCTGTGCGAAAAATGACTCTTGTTTTTCATGTTCTTTCCATGCAGAGCAAGCGAAATACGCCGCCCTGACGACCTTGTGGACGGTTAAGCAGCTCATGTATCTAATTGCACTATAACAACTACACGTAAGCAGTTTGCGTAATACCGAAAGATTTAGCAATTGTACGTAAATGGCAACAAGCTAAATCTCCTGCAATCCTCTTGCACTGCTACCAACAACAACTGAAAAGCGTTTGGAAACAGTCTTAAATGAGTCCCATATGTTTGAAGAACCTGGCGCTTTGAGCAAAATAGCTAAGTTGGCCGCCAATTGGTTCCAACCCAATTTGAACGGCAGCAAAAGCACTTTATGATCTCAGTAAAATTTAGTTTGCCTTGCCCGCTGCCGGATTTCCAAAGCGAGTAGTATTCCGCATGGCAGCAACCACTTCTTCGTCTTTGGTTTGGTCAAAGCTCAAATAATGCTGACCGACCGAATTGAACATAGACGGCACACGAAGCGCAACTACCTCATCCGCATATTTTCTAAGCAAATTGAAGCTCTCAATACTCATTACCGGTGCAGCCATGACAACAAACCTGGCCCCTCTTTTTCTTGCTGTCTGCAGTGCGCAAGCAGCTGTCATCCCCGTTGCCACGCCATCATCTACGACGATCACAACTTTGTTTTCAAAAGTGGCTCGTTCTCTGCCCGCCAATTTGTAGAAATAATTTTCTCGTTCTCTGGTGTTAACCAGCAGATTCTCGCTCTGCTGCTCTACATATGCCTTCCACTGGCCAGTGTGTGGAATATCCCTATTCAGAATCACAACCCCTTCCGAGGATACAGCGCCCATGGCATACTCGGGCTCATTCGGATAAGGCAATTTCTTCGCAGCGATTATTTCAAGCGGGGCAGAAAAACGGCATGCGACCTGAAGTGCTACAGGCGCTCCACCTCTCGGTAGTGCAACAATCACCACGGGCAAGCTCTTTATTCTCTCGCTCTGGTTAGATAGGCTGCGTACAAGTTCTTCAGCGAGCAGCTTTCCTGCCGAAGCCCTGTCCTTAAATAACATAATTGAACTCCTTACCCAAACCGAACCCGGCGTGGCTTACTCTGTTTCTTCACGTGCTTCGTCTGTCGTTTTTTGCTGCTGAGCTTCTCGTGCAACGTCAGCCCGCAGAATTGCCATCACACCAAGACCGCCGTTCTTCCACAATTTGGCAAAACCGGTTTTACACGTATTCAGGCCGTATGTGCGCAAATCAACGGTTCTTAGCACTCTAGGCTTGCTAAACCAGGGCAGCTCTTCCTTATTGCCATCTGCTTGATTGTTCACTTTTCTCTCTCCTGCGCTGGACTTAATTGCATTGTCGAAGATGACTTTGCGCAAGACATCAGCCCCTGTGATGATTCCCTGTTTATGCCAATACATGCGCGCTCTCATACCAAAAGATGACCGCAAAACCGAACTTGCCGTTGGAGAGACAAGTTAGAATCTTATTCCATCAATTCCAATTGGATCTTTCTATCCGTTATTGTTTCGCGTGGAACGGTTGAACTGGCATTGAAAGCCGCTTTGCTTGTCACGTAAGAAAAGCAGCTCACGATTATGCAGGCTCTTTGTGAGCTTTACCATGAGCAAAGGCGCTTTGAAGATAAGATTATAAAAGCTCGGAATCAATGGCAAATACAGCTCTTCAACTATTCCGGACAAGCTGTGGAGATGGCTCAACAAAATGTGGCACTCGCGCTCAACAATTTAGCCTGGAACCAATTGAAATTGGAGAAATTTTCGGATGCGGAAACTAACGCGTTGCAAGCCTTTGCCATTTTGAAACAAGTAACCGGCGACAAAAGCTTGATCTATGGCCTGGTAGGTTTGAATTGGATTTTTCGAGCAAGCGGGTTTTCTTGCCCACGCCTGCTTACTCTGGACTTGTGTAAACATAGACGGAGGCGGACAAAGACCCGTCTTCCAGTCTCTCAAGCTTATGCTCTTTAACCAGCGTGGTTTTTACCCTCTTATGAATGTAATGCTCCCGTCCGTCCAGGTATTCACCGGATATGGTGCCATTAAGTCGATAGCCGCCAGTTTCATCGCCTGAAATTTCAACGACGAATTCTGCCGGCAAGAATTTTTCATACTGGAACAAGTAGTTTACTTCGCTCAGCCAGGCATGCATTAACTCATCCAAGCTGCTTGAAAATAATTCTGTTCTTTTGGTTTCTTTGCGCAAAACCGTATGGGTATCAAGAATCACATTGGCAAATGCCATTGCCGCCTCTTCAAACAATTTGTCGACGCGCTCAGCCGAAACTTTAAATCCCAGGTCTGGAGAGAGATCAGCATCAATATGCATCGCAAAAACCTCCTTTAGCTTTCATCCTTATTTTTTAGCTTCTTGCAATAATCGAGTAGTTTCTTTACATCACGAGAATGGTCTGCAGGTCGCCTTGACATCAACCGTTTTGACATTTTGATTCGCCTCCTGATCCTCAAATAATTTAGACCTAAAACTCAATTTCACCGCGATGCTGCCTGGACAGTGTGTCTGTTTTGGAATGTCGTCTATGGAGATTTTGCACTCTATCCGTGAGAACGTTGTAGCGCTCGTTCAGGTGTCTGACAATTTCATCTGTTCCCGGATACTGAGCCAATACTTCCTTGGCCTTTCTATTCCATTTGAGCGACTTTCTTACTTGGTCTGTATCGTCATAAACATCTGCAAGATTGTGTGCGACCATTCCATAATGAAAGTCTTGCGTCCCAACCGCTTTTTCAAGTATGCGCAGAGACTTTAGAAAATTTCTTTCCGCTTCCTTGACTTGTCCCACCTTGTATTCGATCCAGGCTTGATTATTCAGGGCTGAGGCTAGATTCGGCGATTTGCTCCCGCAGTATTCTTTCATTAATGAAGTCGAAACTGTCGCAAATTGTAGGGCGTCCTCGAGTTCATTCTTGTCGTATAAAACCGAAGATACGCGCAAGTAAAGAGCGCCGATAAATAGCGGTGGATAACCGTCGATTTGCTCCAAAGACATGATCAAATAGGCAACTGTGCGTATTTCCTCATCGTATTTTTTTTCCTTGTGAAATACATCCGCCAGTGCCTGCAAGGTGATGATTTGTTTTGTAATTCCGCCTCCACTTAGCTTCAACGCCTGAACTAAAGCCACCTCAGCATCCTCAAACTGTTCGTTCTCAAAGCACTCTTCGCCGGCTTCGTATGCCTGCGACCAGCGTTGATAGGTATCAGCAGCAAAACACGGAATTTGGCAAGCGCCAATAACCAGGCTCGAGACTACAGCAATAAGAGTCGGCTGTATAAATCGATCACGCATCAGTCGAGTGAAGTTCGATTGCGAAGCTCTCATGCGGAAACCTGAGATCGTATGATTTCTATCGAGCATGGTGCGTGAGCGGCGACATACGTAGAGACACTGCCCAATATATTGCGCGGACAGATGCCGAAACCGTGCGCACCGAGAATTACCTTGTCTGCGTGCCAGCTCACTGCGGCATTTACTATTTCTTTGCCTGCCGTTCCCTCTTTCACTTCATATTCAGCACTGCATTCGGAGATACTGGCTTTCAACCTTTGCACCACAGATTCACAAACCTTGCTTGCGTAATGCCAGCGCTTCTTGTAAATCTTTTCTATCGCATCTGCGGTTTCCTGATCACCGAATTCGGTGGAAATACAAATGGGTTCAAGGATCATGAGTACCTTGAAAGTGACATGCGGCCTCCATTGAGATCTCAAAATCTGATTAATGACTTTCTGTGAGTAGGGAGAATCATCAAAGGCTATAAGTACTTTCATGGTCCACTCCCATTTGCCAACTTGGTCTGCCGTATCAATATTATTCGCCCGGTAGACCACTTAATACATGAGCTCTAAGTACGATAGCCAGTCATTCGCAAGGATGATCTTCTTTAACTGGAGAGACTTGCAACGACTCTGCCAGTCCACCTTCAAGCAACATTTTCACATCCGCCAAGAATTTTCCGGCGCTGCCACTATCGATGCATCTTTCATCTACGAGCAACGCCAGAGTCATTTGTGGTCTGATCTGCAACTCTCCGCCCATAACAAAAGGTCGACTTTCGATTGCACCGACTCCAAATGTGGAAGTGCAAACGCACGGACCAGTCACTGCTGTGACGCCATATTTGCCTAACGAACTGAGACCGAAACTAGCATTTACAAGGCTAGTGCGAAGTTTTGGAAAAAACAATGCCGCTCTAAAAATCAATTGTCGAAAGAGGCGTGATAGCCGCGAAAATCTATATTGCAATTTCAACTGAGCCTGATTCTCAATGTCTGCTTTAGAAAAGTCGCTTAGCTCCCGCATTATTGTTTCAAGATCTTTCTTTTGAGGTTCCTCAATTGTGCAAAAAAACACGCTTGCCTGTCCGTCTACTGTCCGCTCTACAGTAAAGCCAGCCGAAATTTCTTTCAATAAAGAAAAACGACCGAACGGCAAGCTAATCGTTCGAGAAAGTGGATGCGCCAATTGCGCCTGCGCAATCGCTTTCAGCAAAAAAGCTGTCTCTGTAATTCTGATCTGCTTTTCCAGATACTCGCTGCGCAAATCTTCAACCCAGGTCATGTCTATTTCGCACAACAAAGTACAGGGAATAGCATCTTTTGCAACTATCGTGACTAAATCAAATACATTCCACCTGCACCTGTCTATTTGAGAGAAGGTAAGGCTTGCTTTGTTTCGTTGGTCCAGAACATCAGTGCGCATGGCTGTGGAATCGAGCCCTAAATATCTTCCGGGTTCTTATCGCAAGCTATCTGATGCATGGACAGTTGATATCGACCATTCGGACTAATGGCAAATTGAACCGCCATTTGAATGAAAATCGACTAGAGTCCTTAAGGGACAAATATCTCTGATGTTGAAAGCCATGGTCCTATTAATTACAACTGCCCCTGCCCGGAAGCTTCAATTTTGGCGTGCACAGGAATTTCGATCCAAAATGCGGACCCTTCGCCTTCTCTGCTCTCGACGCCAATCAAGCCTGCATGTGCTTCTATAATCAGCTTTGCTATGGCTAAGCCCAAGCCGGTTCCGCCTGCAGACTTGCCTTCGGCTGTTTGGAAGAACTTTTGAAACAATTTGCTGCTTGCTTGTTTGCTGATACCTGGTCCGGAGTCAATAACGGAAATGCGGACAAAATTTCCCGCTCTTGCTTCGCTTTTAATCTGTATCACGGAATCTTGTTGAGAGAACTTGATTGCATTGGCAAGCAGATTGACCAGGACCTGTTTGATTCGAGCGCGGTCTAGCGAGACTTCAGTCTTGTCACCAAGGTTTTCCACGCTGATATTCTTAGCCATCGCCAAATTTGAAACTAGTTCAATTGCATCATTTACAAGCTCCTGACACGATGTTTTTTCGATATTTAGTCTTAAATTGCCAATATCCAAGCTTTCCAGCAAAAGCACATCATCAATGAGAGAAAGACATGTAGACACGCTGGCATTGAGCCTTTGAAGATATTTCTTTCCGTTGCTTTCCGCCTCACCCAGATCCGACTCTAATGTCCTGGATGCATTCAAGCAGGAGGACAGTGAAGCTTGAAGTCGCTGGGCAACGGCGTTCATATAAACTCTTCTAAAACCGTCGGCCCGGTTTAAAGTTTTCTTTGCTTGTGAAAGCTCCATTTCCAAAACTTCGAACTCATCTTTTGAAATGGAGGATAAAGGAGCCAAATCTTCAGTCATAAACGCTCGAGTTCTTTGCGATAAGGTGGCGATTCTTTTGGCAACCGTCATTTTGAAGAAGAGGGCTAATGACAGAGCTACCGCAATGTTCAAGATCAATCCGGAGAAAACAATAAAATGTGTGCGCCGCAGGTCCTCTTTTTGAGCATCAAGAGTTTGCGAAAAGCTCCTGTCACTCGCATCTAAAATCGTCAAAATATTGTGTGCATCCTTCATGATTTCGAGAAACTGATCTGGCAAATTGAGCTCGACTACATCACCTTGAGAAAAACCGGGCTTATCGGCAAGCACTTTCAGAGTAGTACGCACTTGCGACATTGAGGAGCGAACTCTCTGTACTGCAGATTTCGTGCCGCTCTCGTTTGGGGTTTCTTTATCCAGTTGCTCTAGTGTACTGACAAGATCTAGTGACTCCTGTTCTACTTTCTTCTTGACGGCTTCATTGCCTGAGCTTTTAACAAAATCAAAGAGTAGAATTCCACACTTGTTGAAGAGTTCGACGCTACGACTCATCAAGAAAATTATTCTTCCTCTATTTTCAGCCTCACTAATTAATGCCGACGATGCACTCAAAGATTGCCAATACATGCTGGTCCAGACAATGTTGACTGACAATGGAAGAAAAATCACCAGTAAGCCTTTCTGATAAATCGATAGAGGTTTCATATCAGCTCTCTGCCCTCAGGAAATGGAGGGTAAATGCATTTCCATCATCGCTTGATCGCTGTTGAATCGAGCCATTGTGAAGCGCCATAATCGCAGGAGCAATGGATAATCCAAGCGAATTGACTTCGCCTGCAGCGGTTCTTTGAGCCTGCTGGAGTTTGTCGAAAAGCATCGTCGACTCAGCTTCCGTTAATGGCTTGCCCTGATCACTTACTTCCAGAACGACACCACCATCGGTCTGCAGAGCAGTCGTCACTTTTATGGTGCTGCCTGCTGGTGCTCGCAAAGAGGCTTCTCTGAGCACTCTATCCAATACCTTTGAGGTCAACTCAGCGTCCGCCTTGACGACAAAAGCATCCGCTAAGTTTTTCAGAGCATGAGAATGCAGGTAGTCTGCATTCTCAACTACAGAAGAAATTAAATGATGCAGTTCGCAATCCTTAAGATGATACTTTGCTTCACCATTTTCGAGGCTCTCGAGGAGCAACAGGTCATTCACAAGGACAAGGCAATCGGCCAGCGCATCCCCAGCTGCTATTAAACTTTGGCGCCCCCCGGCGCTCAGTGAACTACCGAGAAACTTGCTCATGGTTGCAATTGAAATGTCTGCAGCCATCAAAGGGCTGCGAACATCATGCGCCATCATCTGCATAAGAGAGCGGCGATACTCGGCTACATCGGCCAGTGTCCAACTCATTTTCGCCAGTTCGACACCGATATCCTGCAATTCGTCGCTGCCGGTAAGAACTTCGTCTATTGGTTCATTGAGAGGCAGTTTCCGCGCCATTTTAGACAAGGCATTTACTCTGCCCATGAAATTGCGATGAAAGTGACCGTACAAAAGAAGTGCCAAAATAATGTTTGCAATAAAACCTGCCACCACAATTTCTTCGATGAGCTTCTGCTCATTTCTCTGCAATTGAAGAGAATGCAAAAAGTTTTCTCTTACGACTTTCTGTTGTTCGTGCAGCAGAAGACTTTGCTTCCCGCCAATCCTTATCCATTCGGCCGCCCGGCGCATTTTAACAAAGACATTGTTGAAGCCCAGCGACCGATCTTCGGATTTGAGAAAAATCGCTTGCTGCCTGTCGAGCAGACTTTTCATTTGCTCGTCGAATTGCTTGTAACTCTCATCCAAGTCAACATTTTGCGCAACGGCTGAAAGGTCGTCTTGAACGATGGTCCAGCCTCTATTAATAAGGGGGCTGAAAAATCTATAGGAGCCATTCATCATGGCATTGCTGCCGCCCAGTAAAATTTCCGTGACTGCATATATCGCGTGCGTAAGCTTGTACACCACAGTCATTTGTTTGCGACTGATATCAATCTGGCGCTCTGCCTTTATGACAGCATTATTGAGAATGAGAATCAAAAGACAGTTAAAAAGCAAAGGCAGCAATATCAAATAGAGACCTTGAAACAAAATCCCTGACTTGATTCTGGGCTTTTTAATTATCGACAAACTTAAATGCTCTGTCCTGGTGTAGGGGGACGATACGATTTTCTTAGTTATGCCTATAGCTGGAAATCGTTCCCAGGTATGAATTTCCGGCTAATCTCTCATTCTGCAAGAGATCTGTCGGCCAATTAGGGAACAATATTAAAACACTCCCTACAAGGCAATAGATTGACCAAGCAGGACAAACCCGATACTCCTCAACACCAAACATCTAAAATTGATGCCTTGCCGAATAGTGCCCACGTTTCCTTTGAACCAGGCACGGTTCTGCTAGACCGGTATGAGGTAATCGATCTTTTAGGACAGGGCGGGATGGGCAGTGTTTTCCACATCAAGCACTTGCACCTTAAATCCGACTTTGCGCTGAAAGTGCTTAACAAGCAAGCCGACAAGACTCTATGGCGCAGATTTGAAATTGAAGCGAGAACCGCCAGTCGACTTGATCATCCGAATCTCATCAAAGTGTACGATTCTGGGATTCTTCCCGATGGCCAACCGTTTATCGTCATGGAATTGGTCAAAGGGCATACATTGGCGGAGCTTATTGCTAAGCACGGTCGAATTCCTGTAAGGAAAACCTTGAAGATATTCATTCAAGTCGGCTTTGCACTCGCATACGCTCACCAAAATGGCGTCATTCACCGTGATTTGAAACCCAGCAACATCATGCTGACCAAAGGGCTCGACGGATCACTTACCAGTGCAGTCAAAGTTGTGGATTTAGGCATCGCAAAACTGACGGGCATTGAAGAATTCACTCAGCAGTCGTTAACAAGGACCGGTGAAATTTTCGGCAGTCCTCTATATATGAGCCCTGAGCAGTGCAAAGGCTCGGCTGTGGACGGGCGCGCAGACCTTTACTCTTTGGGTTGCGCAATGTACGAGGCCTTAACCGGCGCGCCACCCTTTGTCGGCGAAAATGCGCTCAGTACGATGATGAAACATCAAATGGACACTCCTCTGGCGCTGAAAGAGGCTTCCATGGGTATTGTGTTTCCGCATGAAGTTGAAGCTTCTGTGCAGAAATTACTGGAGAAAGAGCCGTCTAATCGCTTTGGTAACGCACAATTGCTTACAGCAGAGCTAGTAAAAATCGAGCAGGATTTGAGCGACAGCGAAATAGATAAGCCATCGGGGCAGAGAGTCTCCAGCCAGGATTTAGCTACGGCTTCCGGTGCACCAGGCTTGCTTCGAAGATATGGCATTATTATTCTCCTTATGATTGCTTCTTACTTGCTGGGCATGCTGACTATCAGTCTGAAAAACGCCATTCCACCAGCAAAGACGATACAGAAGGAACCATTTCGCCCGGTAATACCCTTTCCAAACGGGAATGATAGGCGGACACATTTACTGCCGGACGAAAATTCCAATGTCTATTTCTCTATCTTGTCGCCGGATAAGAAACAGCGCATCTTCCGCTTTCCAAAGGATAAAAGTGTCGGCAAATTCTTTTTGAAAGAAAAGCCGACTGTAGAAGCAATTGGGGAAGTTCATTTGCCTGTTGATGAATTTTGGGTGTTTAGGCCAGATCCAAGATTTTTAGATTCACCAAAACTCCTAAGCCGTTTTCGAAAGGATGAAGTGACAGGACTGGAGCTCACTGACGAAGCTCGCTCAAATCTCAATGTGCTTGAAATTTTGCCATCGCTTCCCCGTCTGCAATCTCTAAAGATTGCTATGGATGTTGATGACAAAGCGATTGAATACATCCGTCAAATTCCCAGCCTCAAAATTCTCGATGTTTCCAACACCCGCATCACGGGCGATGCGCTTGCAGCTCTGAGCGGACTGACGAATCTCACAAAATTGAGCTGTTCGGGACTGGAAAATTCTGAGGCGCTCGTAAGGCGACTTTCCCAGTCAAAGAAGCTGGAAGAATTGGATATAGAAGCCGCGAATCTGACATCAGCAGACTTAATTTTGATTTCTAAGATTGGCACTCTCAGATATCTTTATGTTGGTGGAAATCCAAAAATCGATGATATCGCTGTTAAATCCTTGATTGAATTGAAAAATCTGAAAAATCTCTCCGTCTCCAGTTGCGGAATTACGACAAAAAGCTTTGACACTTTTGCCAAACTGAAAGCTCTTCAATATTTACAGGTTTCAGAAGGACAATTTTCTGATGCCGAAGTGAAAGATTTGAAGAGACGGCTTAAGGCACACGTTGAAGTCCACGGGCGTCCGATTTATCAAGACGTTGCTGCCCCATCCAGCGAAATTCCCTCTTTGTCTGTGACGCCCAGTTCGCTCGAAAAAAAATGAATTGGCCAGGTTCGTAAACTGAGGAACTATGTAAGAGGTCGAGGGTCTTAACATAAAATTTCTGTTTTATGAGGCCCCCATGAATTGCAGCGACTTTATCGTCCAGAGACTATCGGACTGGGGAATCTCCCGCGTATTCGGCTATCCGGGGGACGGAATCAATCCTCTACTTTCGGCAATAAACAGGTCGGACAAATCGCTCGAATTTATTCAAACTCGTCACGAGAACATGGCCGGGTTTATGGCCTGCGCTCATGCGAAATTCACCGGTGACATCGGTGTTTGCATGGCGACTGCCGGTCCCGGCGCCATTCAATTGTTGAACGGCTTGTACGATGCGAAAATGGACCACCAACCGGTTCTAGCAATCGTAGGACAACAGCCGCGCAGCGCCATCGGCACGAGCTACTTGCAAGATGTCGATTTGCAATCGCTGTTTAAGGATGTGGCGCATGAATATGTTCATCAAGCGATGGACGCGTCGCAACTGCGGCACTTGATCGACCGTTCCATAAGGATTGCAAAATCAGAGCGAACGGTCACCTGCATAATTATCCCCAACGACGTGCAGAGCATGCCTTTTGACAAACATCCCGAGAAAGAACACGGCCGCACATTTTCCGGCGTAGGTTACAGCTCCCCGCGCATTGTGCCTGCCTCTGAAGATTTGCAAAAGGCTGCTAACATTTTGAACAGCGGTCAAAAGGTGGCAATACTTGTAGGCGCAGGCGCTTTACGAGCAGCGCAAGAGTTGATCGAAGTGGCCAATATTCTCGGGGCGGGCATCGCCAAAGCGCTTCTGGGAAAAGCGGTTGTCTCCGACTACCTGCCATTTGTCACAGGTTCTATAGGAGTTTTAGGAACCGACGC
>PNKB01000133.1 GCA_013997645.1 Cyanobacteria bacterium PR.3.49 | reverse complement strand
TAACAGTAAAAGCGCTTAAGCTTCACGGTGGAGCAGAGGAAGATGCCCTCGCCATGCCGAACACGGAGGCTGTAAGCAGAGGGTTTGCCAATCTCGAACGTCACGCCGCCATAGTTGAAAGGACAAAAGTTCCGTTCGTCGTTGCGATCAACAGATTCCATAGAGACACTGACGAAGAAGTCAAAGCGGTGCTCGAGCTTTGCGCGGCAAGGGGCTGGAGTTGTGCCACCTCGCAAGTTTTTGCCAGGGGTGGAGACGGTGCACTGGACCTTGCCAAACAAGTAATCGCAGCGACAGAACAAAAGTCAGATTTTGCGCCGCTCGTAGATAAAGAATTGCCGATAAAGGAAAAACTCAATCAATTGGCTGAGCGCGTTTATGGCGCTGAACTTTTGGAATACGATCAAGAGGCGGAAAAACGGCTGAAGTGGCTGAACAATAACGGCTACGGCAATTTGCCAGTCTGCGTAGCCAAAACGCAGTATTCGTTGTCAGACGACCCGCATAAGTTGAATTCGCCTGCTGATTTCAAAATGAGAGTGCGAGACTTTCAGGTGTCTGCCGGCGCCGGATTTGTGGTGGCTCTCATGGGAGAAATCATGACCTTACCCGGACTGCCCAAGCAACCGGCCGCTTTCAATATAGATGTGGATTCCGACGGGTGCATCACCGGCCTGACCTAAGGCCGATTTCGTGCGCGTTCATTCATATTTGTGCATCATGCGCGCGATCTCAGCACGTTCTTTTTGTCGCAACGACTCAGGTTCAACGATCCACGCCTGAGCGCCGAACGATCTTATCCAGAAAAGAAACTCATTCGGGTTATGCAGCTTGATGTGAAATTCCACCTCGCCTGTGCCGTCTTTGGCGGGGACTACTTTTGCCAGAGGATGGCGCTCCACTGCTTCTAAAATATAGCCGGCTTTGGTTCTGTCGAAGCGAGCCACTATTTTCGGCTTGTTTTCCGTCTCTTTGTATTCCTGCATCGAGCGCGGGAAAGACATACCCCAGCCGGCGCTGATAAGAAATTGCACTTCTCGAATGTCCTCTTCGTGCGATTCATTAGAAAGACCCTGTGAAAGCTGCGCGCATTCGCTGATTCTGTCCATTCTGCGAGGATGAAAGCGCTGGGCGTCTTGATCCTTCACGATGCAATACCAGCCGCGCTCGTGAAACAGCATCAAAATCGGATACCCTGTGAAGCGCTCAGCTTGAGCCAAGCGTGGTGTTTTGTAAGTATAAACAACCGGCAGCCTGAGCCGAATCGACGCCAGCAAAAGCCGCTCAATATCGGCATGGTCTTTGGTCTTCTTATAAATTGTCCTGTGACTGATTGTTCGCCCCGGCACTTTTTTCGCATTCGTACCTGATTCCTGTATGAAAGCAAGCAAGCGATCCCTGAGCTGTGATGCTTCCTCATCACTCAATTTCGCTCCGAACGTATGCATGGCGTCCAGCACCAGATCTATTTCCTGACTGGACAGGCTAAAAATTTCACTGAGCGAATAACCGCTGCGCAAGCGCTCTTTATTGGGCAGCAACTCGAGCTCATTTTTCAGAATGAGAATATCTTTGGCGATCGTACGTTCTGTGACGCTGATCTTTTGATGATTGAGCGCACGTACCAATCCGGATAGAGTGATTCCTGGTTGGTTGGCGATTATTTTGACAATAGCGCCGAGGCGATGAAGATTTATGCTCATAGGAAAATGAAACGCAGGCGAGGCAATTGTATATTATGTCCCTGAGGAAAACTGCGGGGTATTCAAGGGTTGATGGCGTTGCCGCGAATAGATATTCATACGCACATATTGCCGCGCGAGATTCCGAAGTGGAAAGATGAATTCGGCTACGGCGGTTTTGTGGTGCTCGATCATCACATGCCCTGCCGGGCACGCATGCTCAAAGACGACGGCAAGTTTTTCCGCGAGGTGGAAAGCAATTGTTGGGCGCCGGAACAGCGCTTGCGCGAGTGTGATCAAACGAATGTCAGTGTGCAGGTCTTGTCGACTGTTCCAGTCATGTTCAGCTATTGGTCCAAACCTCAGGACGGGCTGGCTGTAGCGCGTTTCCTCAATGACGATCTGGCTCAGTCGGTAGCCTCTTGCCCGAGTCGTTTCATCGGTCTGGGCACTCTGCCCCTGCAGGATCCCAAGCTGGCTGTAGGAGAGCTTGAGCGTTGCATGCGCGATCTGAAATTGCATGGAGTGCAGATTGGCTCGCACGTTAATGACTGGAATCTGAGCGACCCGGCATTGTTTCCCGTTTTTCAAGCAGCCCAGGAGTTAGGCGCGGCAATTTTCGTCCATCCCTGGGAAATGATGGGCGAAGACAAAATGCAGAAATACTGGTTGCCCTGGCTGGTTGGCATGCCGGCAGAAACAACCCGAGCCATTTGTTCATTGATATTCGGCGGAGTATTCGAACGCCTGCCTAAATTGCGTGTCGCTTTTGCCCACGGCGGTGGTACATTCGGCTTCACGGTCGGGCGTATTCAGCACGGCTTCGAAGTTCGGCCTGATCTTTGTGCCGTAGACAATCACGTTGCACCGAAAGAATACCTGGGACGTTTCTTTGTAGACTCCCTTGTGCACGACAGAGAAATGCTGCGCCAGGTAGTTTCTATTTTCGGAGAAAATCGTGTTGTTCTGGGCAGCGATTATCCTTTTCCTCTGGGTGAGGACAGACCCGGCGAGTTAATTGAATCGGTTGCCGAGTTCTCTTTTGAAACCAAGCGCAAACTGCTTTTTGATAATGCCCTGGATTGGTTGCAGGTGGAAAGATCAAGGTTTTCCATATAAAAGACAGCCTCAGGTGCGCTCGGCGTTTCTCGGGCATGATAAATTGGGCTTAGATAGGACCCGTCAGCTCGGTTCTCGGCGGCGCAGAGACTTTTGTCGTCCCTTGTGAAAGGTGATAATCCATGCTTCTAGCAGATGTGATGATGTGGTTTCTTCTCGTTCTAGGAGTGTTGTTTGCTTTTCCGGGGCTGTGGCTGCTGAGCCGCGGGCTTTATTCTCAAGACGTTGAGACGATGGCGCGGTGTCTCGAGAAAGGCAGAATCAAGCCTTTTTTGGCCGGATTGCCCGTGACTGTGGTTTCTTTTCTCGGTGTGGCGATTTGCGGTGATAAGCACCAGGCATTTACTGATCTTGCCGCTCTTGTTTTTATCGCCTTTTTTCTTTTCTATTCAAATGTAGGAGTTGCTGCCCTGGCTACTATGATAGGCGGCAAACTCCCCTCTCCGGCAGATGACGGCAGACCCTGGAAGAGCACCATTCGCGGTGGCGTCGTTTTGGAATTATCTTATTTGCTTCCCATTTTGGGTTGGTTTTTCATTTTGCCGGTTTCCCTTATCGTCGGTGCCGGTGCCGTCACATTGAGGCTATTTGAAAGAGCAAAGGGCACATCCAGGGATTCTCACTCCTCAATGCTGCCGGCATCTTCAGGTAAAACAACCAGCGACAGCAGGGCACAGAAAAACGATGCCGATGAAGTTGTTGGTGCGGCTGGATGAAGGTGACAAGACGAGATTTTCTGGCAATAAGCGGGCTGATTGGCTGCAGTTTGCCGCTTTCAGGCTGCAGCAATTTGAATGGATTGATTGCCGATCGCATGGGAGGCGGTATTCCTGAGAAGTTGCCAGTCACAAATGATCCGCAAATCGATCCCGTATTTCACTTGCTTTCCAGAGCGGGCTTCGGTCCAAGACCGGGAGATATAGAGCGCGTCAGGCAGCAAGGCACGAAAGCCTGGATTGAAGAGCAACTGGAGCCCGAGAAGATCGATGATCGGCTTTGTGATTTGCGGGCCAGGCGTTTTGAAAGTATCGAACTCGATCCGGGCATGTGCTATGAGTTCAAGCGCGAAGTGCTGCGCAAAGATCTGAGTCGATATCACCTGTTGCGCAGCGTTTACAGCAAAAGGCAATTGCTCGAATCGATGGTCGAATTTTTCAGCGACCACTTCAATATTTATATTGAAAAAGGCGACTGCATTTATTTAAAAGCAACCGACGATCGAGCCGTGATCAGAAAAAATGCGCTGGGCTGCTTCCGCGATCTCGTTTTGGCTTCGGCATTATCGCCTGCGATGTTGGTCTATCTGGACGGCAAAGAAAATAAGAAAGAGGGACCGGGAGGAATTCCCAACGAAAATTATGCACGCGAACTTTTGGAATTGCATACGCTGGGAGTGGACGGCGGCTACACTCAAAAGGACGTGTATGAAGCGGCCCGCTGTCTGACCGGCTGGCGCCTCCATTCCGGAAAAGGTCGCGGTACTGCCTATTTCGATAAAAGTCTCCACGATGATGGTGAAAAGGTCGTGCTGGGCGCGAAAATTCCACGCGGCGGCGGAGCAAAGGACGTTGAGTTGTTGGTCGACATTGCCTGCCGTCATCCATCCACCGCCCGGCACATTGCTGGAAAATTGGTATCACATCTGGTATCGCAAGAAGCGCCGCCCGCCCTCACTAAAAGAGTGGCAGCCCGATATGTCGAAAGCTCAGGCAAAATAAAACCCATGCTTCGAGAAATTCTTCTTTCTCAAGAATTCCGATCATCGGCCGGCTTGAAGATGAAGCGACCATTTCATTATGTTGTCAGCTGCTTGCGCGCCACCGGAGCCGATACCATGGCCGGCGATCAGCTCCTCGAATACTTGACGAGAATGGGTCATGGACCGTTTCAATATCCGACTCCGGACGGCTATCCGGCAGAGGCAAACCCGTGGCTTGGTACGCTTCTTTGGAGATGGAATTTCGCATTTGCGCTCTGCTCGAATTCTTCCGGTGCGGCAAAAATTTCTCTAAGCAGGCTCTGGTCGGCGGTCGGGTTGAATGATGCAAGCGCCCGGAGTAATGCCGCTGAAATTCTTTTTTCGTATTTCGTCGGGCGCCGTCCACAAAATAGCGAACTGGCGGCTATTCAAGAATTTGCAGACCAGAGAAATTTAGAGGACGAAATGGCTCGAGCCGAGCTTACCGGGCTGATACTTTCCTCACCAGCTTTTCAAAAGGTTTAGTCATGCCGCACGAATCAAGACGACAGTTTTTGAAAAAACTGGCTTTGAATCCGAGCAAACTGGTGAGTGAGCCGGGTACTACTCTTGTATGTGTGTTTTTGCGCGGCGGTGCCGACACATTGAATATGTTCGTTCCTTATGCAGATGACACTTATTACAAAATAAGGCCGACCATTGCTGTTCCTCACCCGAAAAAGGGAAAAAATGGTCCTGATTCGTCTCTTAAGCTCGACGACTTTTATGCGTTTCATCCTAAGTTATCCGCACTTTTGCCTATCTATAAAGATGGTCGTATGGCAATTGTTCAAGCTGTCGGCACTGATAATCCAACTGGATCTCATTTTGAAACTCAAGATCAGATGGAGCATGGCGATGCTTATCGAAAAACCGCTGGCGGCGGCTGGTTGGCGCGGTATTTAAGAACTCGTTTTGGCAATTCATTGACGCCACTTTCTGCTGTTTCTATCGGTCCGATTATTCCTGAGTCATTAAGGGGGGCTCCGGGCGCCAGTGCAATTTCCTCGATCGATGAAATCAGAATCAAGGCACCTTGCGAAAACCCGCATGTTTTATCAAAGGCGTTGAGCAACTTGTACAAAACGGATGTCGGAGTTCTGTCGGCTCCCGGCAAAGATACTCTCGACTTGCTTACTCGCGTGGAAACTTTGCGTGCCAAAGAATACAAACCGGCCAATGGCAGCGAGTATCCAGACAGCGGGTTTGGCCGGGGACTGCGTGAGATTGCTCGACTGGTAAAAGCCGATGTCGGTCTCGATGTTGCTTGCATAGATCTAGATGGTTGGGATACCCACTTCGTTCAGGGCGGCGCAACCGGTTTGCAGGCCGCCTTGATTGAAACTTTGAGCACGGGACTGGCCGCTTTCGATTCTGATTTGGCTGATTGGCGCAAGCGTGTGGTCACATTGGTCATAACGGAATTCGGCAGGCGCACATACGAAAACGGATCTCTGGGCACCGATCACGGCCGGGGATTCGCCGCCATGGTTATAGCCGATGGATTACAAGGCGGACAAATAATCGGACGCTATCCTGGATTGAAGGAAGCCGGGTGGATTCTCGGGCCAAGCGGTCTGGACGTTCTTTTCGACTATCGCTCCGTATTGTCGGAAGTTTTGACTATGAAGATGGGGTTGAAAGACTGCAAGGAAGTCTTTCCTGGCTTTCAACCTCAAGATATGGAAATTTTCAAACGCAGCTGAGCACGGGCGTCAGATCAAATTTGTCTTACTTCTTATTGGCGGGTTTTGAATTTTGCGGTTGGCTTTCGGCGAAGTCCTTCTCGAACTTTTGCACTCTTTTTTCAAAAGCATCTACGTCCGACTGTTTCCATCCATTTCTTGCCAGCCCTGGTTCATCTTCATTCAACTTGTCCAGATCTGTGCGCATTTTTTTGAAACTTTCATCATTGATCGCGCCGACCCTTTTGGCCTGCGTGAGCATTGTGTCCAAATTCCTCAATTTCTGCCGATATTTAAAAGCGAATACCTGAACGCGCTTGAAGTCTGCCATTTCAGGGCGATCCATAATCGGTACATGTGCTTTGTCACCTGGTTTTGACTTCGTCTCGACTTTTTCTGACTTAGCGTCGGACGTTTTCACCGGTTCATTCCCCGCCAATCCAGCCGGTGCCAGGGAGAGAATCAGGATTGGAGTCAAGAGCGCAATTGCTTTGATTTGCGTTTTCACTTTCATGATCTTCTCCCTTGCATTACGTGCTGAATTTTGCGCTCTTACTTTTTGCCAGGTGTGGCAGTCTTAGTTGTGGTCTTTGTTTTGGTCTCGCCGGCAGCAGTTTTTTTGGTTGCCGTCGAAGTAGTAGTCGTCGTTGCAGTCGTCTTTGGCTTATTGGAGGCAGCAGACAAATCAGCGTTCAATTTGGTCACTTGTTTTTCCAGATCGTCAAGGTCCGGTTTTGGAAAACCAGCCGCTTCTACTTTTGCTTCCAGAGTTGTTAATCTCGCTATTTCGGCATTGAAATTAGCGTATTCCGAGTCGTTGATCCAGCCTTTTGCCTTGGCTGTGTCGTTCTGCTTGCTGAGGTTGCTCAGACGTTCTTTGAATTTGAGGCTGTATGTTTTGACTGCCGTGACCGAAAGTGAGGTCGAGCCGGGACCAGAGCGACCTGTGGTTTCAATTACTGTGGTGCGTTTCAAAACGGTCTCTTCAGCCATTGAGGCGATGGGAGCGCAAAGAATTAAAAGTGGTGCCAGAGACGCGAATGATATGCGCTTGATGTCGGTCATTGATTTTTCTCCATTAGGTAATTTGGACTCTTTTAGAAGAGGCGCTCTTGAGAACCATATATCTCTGTTCTTCAGCGGTCTGAATATACCCGGCTCAAAACTGCTTAAAAACGACCTGTAAGGCATTGTATCGAGGTTCACCATACCTCGCCGGTCAGGCTTTGGTTTCATGAAAGGCCCGAAGAGGAACAATAAGGCAGTTTGTCGCTCCCAACTGAGGGATTCTCGTGAAATTTTTAGTCAATTGCCTGCTCGTTTTATTTGTTCTGATAATTTTTTCCGGTCAGTCGACAACCGGGCAAACCACACCGGCGCAGCCTGAAGGTGCGGCGGTAGTCGTGAAAGGCAAGCGACTGTTTTATTTCTATGCCAACGTAGGTGACTATACACCCAGGCAGCGGGCGATCATGGCCTCCGAGGCGCTGCAAAGACTGGCTGAAAATCCGGATTTCGATGTCGATTCGATCCGGGTTGCAGAAACCGCTTCCGGGACAGATGTGATTTCCGGCTCGACAGTAATCGCAACAGTTACTCCCGACGATGCGAAATTTGCTCAGTCGTCCACTACTCAAATGGCAAACAGCTTTGCATCCCGGGTTCGTCTGGCCATCGCCGAGCGCCGTGAAGAAAATACAGCTTCGCGTACGGCTCTGGGAGTAGGATTGACCATTGCTGCAACAATTATTCTGCTGCTGATGCTTATCTTAATAAGCAAGCTGGCCTCAGATCTTGTCATTGCCATCGGTAAAGGGCGCGGACAAAGCATCAAAGGTTTGCGCATTCAAAACGCCGAATTGATCGGCGCAAATGCTCTTGCCGACTTGCTTTTGACCATGGTCAAATTTTCTCAGATTCTGCTTTTCTTTGCCGTCGTCGCTACTTATGTTGTGCAAGTGCTCGGATTTTTTCCGGGGACCAAACACCTTGCCAAAGCGGTGATGGCAAATACGGTGGCACCCTTGGCCAGCGTCTGGGAAAGAGTACTGGAATATTTCCCGTCTTTGACCATGCTCGTTATTATCACTCTTGTCACCTATGCGGTGATGGGTTTTGCCAGATTTTTCTTTGATTCGTTGCGCGACCGCACGATACAGTTCGCCGATTTCGACCCGGATTGGGCGGAGCCGACATACAAATTGTCCCGGTTTCTCATTCTGGCGTTTGGCTTGATGGTCGCGATGCCGTATCTGCCCGGTTGGGAATCTCCGGCATTTAAACAGGTAGGTCTGGTCATCGGTATTTTGGTTTCTTTCGGTTCTACCGGTGTAGTCAGCAATGTTATGGCCGGCGCCGTTTTGACTTACACAAACGCTTTCAAGTTTGGAGACAGAGTCAAGATTGGTGAAACCGTGGGCGATATCGTGGAGAAAAATCTCTTCGTCACCAAAGTGCGAACGCCGAAAAATGAAATGGTCTCGATACCCAACGGCACGATCATGACGTCTAATGTCACTAACTACTCGACACTTGCTCGCGATAAGCAATTGATTATCTATACGTCTGTGACTATCGGATACGACGAGCCCTGGCAAGAAGTGGAACGTTGTCTAATGGAGGCGGCGGCGGAAAGTTATGGGCTTCTCAAAGATCCGAAACCATTCATTTTGCAAAACGAGTTGGCGGACTTTTACGTTGATTATCAACTCAATGCTTATTCAGAATTAGCCAACGAGATGCCTTTCGTCTATTCGGAATTGCACCGGAATATACAAAACAAATTCAACGAAGCCGGCATGGAGATCATGTCTCCCCACTATATGTCTGTCCGGGACGGTAACGGCATTGCTATTCCACCTCAATACCGAGGAGAGAATTACGAGCGGCCAACCTTTGGCATAACTCATAAACCTGCTTGATTTGCCGAAAAAAGGCGTTTTCAGATTAGACTAAGGTCATGTATCGCCCAATGGCGCGCTATTTTAAGCGTTCGGCCTTACAATTTCCCCTTTGAAATACAATACCGCCACGGAAACCCTGCTTATGAGAGGCGGTTTAGCTATGCGAGAACGTAAACCATGTCTAAGCATTCGCACGATAAGGGTTTCCTCGACCTCTTTTTGAGTGTGCAAAAAGGTGAGCGCACAATCACTTCGCTGTTGTTCTTGTGGTTGTTTCTCTTCATTTGCGTCTATTACATATTGAGACCGATCAGACGCGGACTTTTTCTGTCAGGGCTGGGCAATGAATACATGCCGCTTGTTTATATAGGCACGGCGGTTGTTGTCGGGCTTGTGGTCTGGCTGTATTCGAAATTTTCAAAGGCGCCGAGGAAGATCCTCATCAGTGCGGTCTACGGAATATTCATAGTCAATCTTTTGGCCTGGTGGCAAATCTTTAAGTGCGAGTCGCCACTTGCATCCGGAGCTTTCTGGGTCTGGGTGGATGTATTCTCGATTATGGGCGTAACTCTTTTCTGGATGTATGCCAATGATGTTTGCGACTCGGACAAAGCCAAACGATTGTTCGGCATAGTTGCAGCCGGGGGCGGACTGGGCGCTGTGCTCGGTAGCACTATCACCGCCAGCCTGGTCGGAACGATCGGAACCACCAATTTGCTTCTCGTTGCCGCCGGAATTGTCGCTTTGACCCTGGGACTTTTCCATCTTCTGGAAGCGCTGAACAAAACAAAGAAAGTAGCTGAAAGAGTTGCCGCTCCCGAATTCGAGAAAGCGAAAGTTTCCAGCATCTCCGGTGCCTTCTCGCTGATCTTCAGCAATAAGTTTTTGCTGCTTTTGCTTTTCGTTGTCGCATTCGAGCGTGTGACACCGGACATGGTGCAATTTCTCTACAATGACCTTTTGAAATCAATGGCTACCGGGCGAGATGCTATTGCTGCCATCGATGCCAATCTGGAACGCTGGCGAGGAATGGTCGAGTTTGTTGTAGAACTTTTCCTCGTCTCCGCAATCGTTCGAAAATTGGGCTCAGGTTTCTGTCTATCCTCATCAGCCGGTTTGATTTTTGCCGGCATCACCATGTTTGCCATCGTGCCCAATCCGATCATATTGATGGCTGTTTTCCATGGTGACGAGGCCATGCGCCATGCCTGGTTCAAAGCAGCCAAAGAACTGATGTACACAGTCACCAGCCGTGATGTTCTCTACAACGTCAAGCCGGTTATCGAAATGTTCGTCTACCGAATGGGCAGAGGCATTGCCGGTGTGATTATCTTCATAGTGAACAATCTGCTTGGCCTGGGGGCAAAAGGCGTGATGGCGGCGGCCGGCGTTTGTGCTCTTGCCTGGTTGGTCTGCGGATGGAGATTAGCCAAAGAGTATACGCGGCTCGAGTACGAAGCTACGCGCCGGGCATTGGAAGCTCAATTGGCCGACGATCGACTGGTCGAAGAAACGACTCCCGGCAAACAAACGGCGCTTTCGGCAAAGTCGTAAACAAAAACGTGTATTCTCTGGGGCGATTTGCATTTTCTGCACTAGTACTGCTGGTGGTATCACAGCCGAGAGCCTGTGCGCAACTTAACGGTTTGGAAGAATTAGGGCACAGCTATCAAGCTGATGCGCGGGGGGGAACGGAAGTTGCCGTTGGTGACACCGGTCTGGCCCAAATTCGTCAGCCGGCTTCATTGGGTTTGCACAGGCGCGGACGATTTGATTCGAAGCTCACGTTCATTTATCCGAGAAACAAATGGAACGGACCGGCAGGAGGAGATCTTTCGTCCAAGACCTGCTTGCCTTCATACAATCTTGGCTATGTTCGTCCCATCAATGAAAAATATTCAGCCGGCATTGCTTTTGAAAACGGCGGCTGGAGCAGTTCTTTCGACAGCCCCTATCTTCTCTATAATCCTGGGCAAAAGACAAAAGCATCGCTCGACTACAAGCATTATTCGGCATACGTCAATCTAGGCTACAAACCGACAGAAAAGCTCCTGCTCGGCGCCGGTCCACGAGTGGAAGTTCTGTCGTTCAAGACGAACTTGGTTTTAGGACCGGGCCGGCTTGATTGGCCGAAAAGCTGGGCGGTCGGCAGCGGATTTACTCTGGGCGCGCTTTATCTAATCAATCCCAAATGGTCGACCGGCGTAAGCTATCGCAGTCCACTCTGGTGCGGAACTTTGGGCTCCAATAATGCCAGTTTTGATGTGCCGGCAGTGGGCACGCGCACAGGACGCATCGGCATCGAGTCCTTCACGCTGCCGCAGCGGCTCTCTTTTGGATTGAGCTACAAACCGACCAAAAAACTGCGATTGATGTCGGAAGGCGGTTGGATAGGAAATTCGAGCAGCGTCTTCGGGCACGCCCATGTGACCGGTCTTGCCAATCTGCCATTTTCTCCAGGTTACCGAGATGTCTGGTTGATGAATAACGGCTTTGATTATGACTTCAATGAACGCTGGAGTTGCTCGGGCGGTTTCAGTTTCAATAATCAACCGATTGCAAAGCAAGCCGTGACACCGGTGTTTCCTTCCAATTGCAAGCAAATGTTCACCTACGGTCTGAGATACAAACGCGGTCGAATGTGGACGGGAGTTACGCACATCATTGGTCTTCCGTCCTTAACTACGTCGAACGGCAATACAAATGTCCCGCTCGGGCTTGATTATCAATTCGGCAACACCAGGCAAATGTTGCAGTCCGTCAACTGCGGAGTAGGCTTCTACTTCTGAGTTTGCAGGCATCTTAGCAGGCGCTCAGGAAGCGCGAATCTGAATTTCCAGGCAAACATATATAATCAGGCTGTCTTCAGGGAGACTGATCGTGAAACACAGCCGCATTGCAGCGCCACTGACTCTTGCTTCTCTTTTATTTCTGCCGATATCCGGCAGTATCCCAGTCAATGCCTCCGAGTCGCCAGAGTCGAGAAAGCCAGTGATTGGAATCAATTGCGATATCGATGGAGACAAGCCCCGCAAAATCGGCTTGTCGGCGCCTTATATTCAGGCTCTGAAAGAAAGCGGTGCAATTCCTGTGCTTTTGCCGCCTATGGATGAAGAGGACCTCAAGCGTGTGCTCAAAAGTCTCGATGGAGTTTTGATGACCGGAGGAGCTGATTATCCACCTCATCTTTACGGTGAGAAAACCGAACCTAAGACTGAAGTGATGGATGAAGAACGCTGGCGCTTCGATATTCTTCTGGCCAAAACAGTTGTCGATAAAACAAAATTGCCTTTCCTCGGCATTTGTGCCGGCTGCCAGGCGCTGAATATTGCCAGAGGCGGCTCGCTCATCCAGGACATTCCGACCAAGCTGCCGGAAAAGAAGGTCGCCCACGCCAGTAAAGACGGATGGCAAAAAGGTTTTCATAAACACAGCGTCAATTTGGCCGACACCACGAAATTGCAGAGCATATACGGCATAAAGTCTCTCAGCGTTCCAACTTCTCATCATCAGTGCGTGGAAAAAAACGGTCAGGATCTTCTGGTGGCTGCCACCGCCGATGATGGCATGGTCGAGGCTGTGGAATTAAAAGGAAAAAGATTTGTGGTCGGTGTGCAATGGCATCCGGAAAGAGACTACCCCGCCAACAGGGAGTTATTTAGAAACTTTGTGGAGGCGGCCGGGGGTAAGAGCCTCGCGGACAGCCCGAAAGCCGGCACCAGGGAATGACCGGACTGAAGTGGCTGATTCATTCGACGCTCCATCTAGCTTAAAAATATAACTCCCTCCGAAGTGTGATCTTTGACTTAAATGTAATCACTAGCATTAGTGAAAAAGTCAAGAAAGCGCACCTGTTTGACTTCGGTTTGGAATAATGGAAAAAGTAGATGAATCAAAGGTATTTTTCCATGAATCTCTTGCGATTCAATGCTCTTGCTGACGCGGTCTCGGCAGTGCGCAAATACAAGTGCCAGGAGTCCGGCACAAATGCGCGTCAAGAAGAGCTGTCGCGCCTTTTGATGAGGGTATTCCTCGTAGACGGAAAGCCGGCAGTCAAGTCGGCGCGTTTGTTCTTCCTGCCCTGGACCAAGGTCACTGATACGTCGGAAAAGGCTGTAATTACTGAAAGTGACACGCGTTCGGCTGAGCAGCAATCCAAGAAAACAGCTTCTCGAAAGGGAACCGTGATGTATCTCGGGAATCTCGGCAATGAGCTTGAGAAAACGAGCGAAACTTCCGCCCCCCACTCTGCGGAAGTTTCTCCCTTGTCTCAAGAGACGCAAAAAAAACAAGAAACCAATTTTGTTCATATGACGCACATGACTCATATGAAAGAATCGCAACGCGACTGTGTGGAAGAATCCGAACCAACTGCAGAAAGCGGCGCCAAGGTGGTCGCTACTGTGCGTGCATCGGAAGAGGCTCAGCTGATCCTGGCACTTGAAATGAATGTGCAGTTGGCGGCGCATGTCGCACCTTTTTTCCGCATTTTGACGACAATTCTTGCGGCCAAAATGACAGACAGCGAAGTGTTTCTCAAAGATTCAGTTGATGAACTTGCAGAACTGTACGAACTTGCTCTGCAAGAAAAGGTTGAGCCGGCAACCGGTAATTTCACGATTAATTCCATGAAGCCCGCGGAAATCATTGCCAGTCAAGCTGCCACCGCACTTGATACCGACCACTTTACTGAAGTATTCGGCAGTCTGGCGGAGTCGTTGCCGATCATGGTCTGGACCGCCTTGCCGTGCGGCTCTGTCAATTTCGTCAACCGCAAGTGGAGCAGCTTTACCGGACTGAGTGATGCGTCCGCTTTGGGCAGCGGCTGGCAGCAAGCGCTGCACCCGGAAGACTTCAAGAGAACCGTTTCTCGCTATGAGAAGTGTTTGCAGACCGGTGAGATGTATGAAATTGAACAACGCCTTCTCGATTCGAATACCCGTAATTACCGCTGGTTTCTGGTTCAAGCGGTGCCGGTCCGCGACCGCAAAGGCGAGATCAGAATTTGGTTCGGCACATGCACGGATATAGACGATCAAAAGCGCGCGCACGAGCGTTTGCAATTTGTTATGGATACGATACCGGCGGCCATTTTTTGGAAAGACAGAGACAGTGTTTATCTCGGCTGCAACAAAAACTTTGCGCGCATAGCCGGCTTTCCCAATGCCGACGGAATCGTAGGCAAGAGCGATTTCGACATGCCCTGGACCGCTTCCGAAACGGAGTTCTATCACCTTTGCGACCGCAAAGTGATGGAAGAAAACAAACCGCAGTTCAATATCATCGAGCCGCTCACTACCGATACAGGAGAGGTTGTTTGGCTCAGCACGAGCAAGATGCCCATGCATGATGCGGCAGGAAATGTGATCGGGCTGCTCGGGCATTTTGAGGACATCACCGAAAAAATGCGTTTGCAGTCGCAGCGAGAAGACTTCATGGCCTCGCTTGCTCACGACCTCAAAGTGCCGGTCATAGGAGCAATTCGCGCTCTGGATGCGCTCCTTCAAGGGTATGTCGGTCCTCTGGACGACAAACAATTGGATTTTGTTCGCTGCCTGCATCGCAGCCATGAGAATTTATTGCTCATGGTGAAAAATCTGCTGCAGGTTTTGCGCTACGAGTCAGGCAAAGATCGTTTTGTTTTCGAGCACTTCGATCTGGTCGGCACTCTCAACGAATGTGTAAATGAATTTGCTCATTCGCTGGAAGCGAAGCACATTCACTTGCAACTTGATGCACCCAAAAAATTGATTCTTTCTGCCGACAGAGCGGCCCTCAAGGCTGTTCTGGTCAATTTGTTGGGCCATGCTATTGGCTCTGCACCCGAGCACACGCAAGTCAAAGTCAATTTGCACTCTTGCGGCAAGCAAGCCAATCTGGAAGTTCATAACGGCGGCGAACCGATTTGTGAAGAAGACATGGAACAGCTCTTCCATCGCCTCTGGCAGGGCAAGCGTTTCGGTGCCGGAGCCGGACTGGGACTTTTTCTTTGCCGCCAGATCGCCGAAGGACACAACGGCTCAATGACTTGTCTGAGTTCCAGACAGGAGGGCACGGTGATGAAACTGACTGTGCCAATCAGCCCTTCAGTGCCCAGTCAGGATAAGAAAGGCTCACAGCGAAAATAGAACCCGGATGTTGAAATTTCTGCCCTCAATGTTTTGAATTGCGACTGATTGCAATCAATTGCGCCCACCGTCTAATTGTCTGTGGCAAAATCTTCGGGTTAACCTACAAAAAGGCATTTCTTCTGGCGCAGCAGGCGGACGCTTATCGCGATAATGAGCGACTTACTCTTCGGATACTGATGGTATCCGGAGCACTGACCTGTCTTGCCGGTTTGAATTGCGGCTGGTTCGGACCGATGGTGCCGGCAATTGCCGCCGCGCAAAAGGTACCGCTGGTTGAAGCCGGTTCGATTATTAGTGTCTACAGCGCTGGCTCTCTTATTCCTCTGGCTGTCGGCAGGCAATTGGTGGAGCGTTTTGGCGGGCGTAAATGTTTGCTTGGCGCGGCTTTGCTTTTCAGTGTCGGGCTGGCGATTTTGGGATTGGGCAGCGGGGTGGTCGGGCTCTCTATCGGCGCAGCCGCCCTGGGAGTCGGTGCCGGTCTTAACAGCATTGCCGGGACTATCTGCATATTGCGGCTGGCGTCTGGCTCGAGCGCAGCAGCAGTCGGCAAACTGAATGTGTTTTTCGGAATCGGCGCACTCTTGGGTCCGGTAGTCGCATACCTGGGACTCAAATCGCCCTTCTCCTATCATGCCGTTTATCTCTTCGGAGCTATTTATGGTCTGGCTGTTTTCCTTGCTGCCTTCGCCGCTAAAAAGCTTGATGTGTCCGTACCCAAGGCCGGTGCGGCTGCCAGTGACTTTCACCCGATGCAAAAGCCGGCATTGCTCTACACTGCCTCTGTATTTTTAT
>PNKB01000132.1 GCA_013997645.1 Cyanobacteria bacterium PR.3.49 | reverse complement strand
AGTCAACAAAAGTGACTCCAAAGGTCGAAAGGGCAGCGGACTTGGATTAGCGATATCAAAGGCGATAGTGGAATTGCACGGCGGTCAAATCGGAGTCGAGTCAGAGGAAGGAAAAGGCAGCACCTTTTTTTTCAGCTTGCCACTCGTTGTGCCGGACCCGTAGATTGGTTAGACGTTAGATTGCGATATCATTGTCTCGAATCACCTGCGGGCATTTTTTGTGGCCAAGATCCTAATTGTCGAAGACGATATTCAGCTCTCTAAGTTAGTGCGCGACTGGCTGAAAATGGAACGTCACGAAGTGGAAGTCGTGAATGACGGGCAAGAAGGTTTAAATCGCCTGAAAGTCTACGATTACGATCTGGTTGTGCTCGATCTGGAATTGCCTGTAATAGGCGGCATGGAAATTTTGAGAGAATTTCGCGCCACCGGCAAGAAAACTCCTGTATTGATTCTTACGGGGCGCACAACCATCGATGACAAGGAATTGGGGTTGGATTCCGGCGCCGACGATTATTTGACAAAACCTTTTCATGCCAAAGAGTTGACAGCCAGAATTCGAGCCTTGATGCGGCGTGTCGGTGGAAACATCGGCTCGGTTTTGACATCAGGTGACATCGAGCTTGACAGGACGTCATTTACTGTCAAACGTGCTGGAATAGAAATCAAATTAGTGCCAAAAGAGTTCGCCTTGTTGGAATTTCTAATGCGCAATCCCGGCACTGTCTTTCCTCCAGAAGCCTTACTCAACCGAGTCTGGTCAAATGAATCAGATGCAACGGTTGAAGCCCTCACAACTTGCATCAAACGCCTTCGCAAAAAACTCGATGTCGAAGGCAAAGAATCCATTATCCGCAACGTCCACGGCGTCGGATACGGACTTCGATCCGACCAAAACAATTAAATCCGCCGAAAAAACAGGTCTGGAAATTTAAACCGTTAACGGCTTAAATTTCCAGACCCGCGTCCTTGCTGTTCGAAATTTTTGGTTGTCAGCAAGCAAAAATTTTGAACTTTTTCTCTGCTCAACTCGTATTCAAAAGAAGGGGTAGAGGAGGAAATTGTTATGGCAATAACAGACAGAGCCAAGGCTGCAAATTCAAAAGCCATCCTTGTCTTACGAAACTTGGATGAGGAGTTCGTCTCAGAAAACGGATATAAGAACGCAGCAATGCAAGACTTGCGAAAACGAGATTCTATTGTCTGCAAAAAATGCAACTTAGACAATGAAATTCCATCGTTTGATGTACGTTCGATGCAATGCCGCGGCTGCAAATGGATAATCTGGATAACTGCAGACACTTTTTATCATCGAGTGCGATTGTTTCGACCTCGAGTAGTAATAATGCGATGGCTGGAAATGGGCATTATCGTTAGCGCAAACCAGGCTGCAAAACTTCTCACAGTATCTAACGACACAGTGAATCTAATTTACAAGCAAGTTGGAATTGTTGTATCGAAACTAATGTTGGACAACACAGTTGAAGAACCTTCATTCTACTGTTTGGATATTATGGATAGACGCAGCACCGAAACGCCCGCTAGAGAACCGGCCGTAGCTGAAGAGTTTGAAATTCAAGCTACTGCAAAAGAGACAACAGACTCTTCAAACGACTTCGATATCAGAATTACACTTCTAAACGAAAACGAACAGAGCATTTTTGAAGTGCTTGATGACAAAGAAAAATCTTTCGATCAAATTTCCGAACAATCACAATTAGACTCCAGCGTTTTGTCCAGTACCCTGATGTCGCTTGAATTGTACGGATTAATCAAAACTGCAGCGGGCGGCCGATTCACGCGAAATGATGTGCAAACAGCAACGGCACTCAAAGACAAAACAGAACTCAAAAATCAAAAGACACTCGTCACAACTTTCATATACTTTATCAAAGATTACTTTCAAGGCATAAGCCGAAAGTATCTTCAGCTCTACTTTTCCTTGCACTGGTTATCATTTGATCGACAGCGATGGAAAATAAATTCTCTGCGTAACGCATGCGCTTCTCATCCTCATATTTCATATGATGAGACTTTGACCTACGTAACCTCACCTATAGTCAGATTTGTTCCAGGTTAAAAAGCTTCAATAACAAGAAGGGTGCGCTTACGCGCACCCCTCACGAACCTCAAAAAAACGTCCTATTTAGATGGTCGCTTCTGCGCCCATTGGATGCTTTCTTGCAATTGAAAAACGTTTTCCAACTACATCCCAATCGACATTTTTTAGAAACGCATCAAGGTATTTCGCACGGTCGATACCGTAGTCGACCATGTAAGCGTGCTCGTATACATCTAACACGAGCAATGGCACGAAATTAGCAGGTGAGCCGATGTTGTGCGTATCAAGTCCGAATGTATCGATAAATCCGCCGCGAGTATTGAAACCAACGACAACCCATCCACGAACGCTCTTACCAGCAGCTTTCAAGAAATCATTGAACTTTGCAATACTTCCCCAACGCTCTTCCATTGCTGACTTCAATTCGCCCGAAGGATCTCCGCCCTTGCCGCCAAGGTTTCCGAAGTAGAACTCATGGTATATAACGCCATTGACAGCGAAACTTTGTTCCACAAGCATTTCTCTTACTGCCGAATACGTCGCATTGGCAGAAGTCAGATCTACATCCTTCAGCTTGCTGCGCAGTTCATTCGATTTACCGATGTAGCCTTTGTACAGCTTGATGTGCTGCTCGATTTGACTGGCAGACAATCCATCAAGCTTGCCTTGCAATCCTGAAAAATCTTTGGCTACATAAGGTTCCGCTGCAGCCGTCGGTGCTGAGGCAGTACCTGCTGCAAATGCGGGAGTAACCAACGCGCCCGCAGCTGCCACTGCTCCCATGGCCAATATTTCCCTGCGCGTGACAAGACCTGCTTTAGACACTTCAAAGTTACCAATTACTTCCTTTTCTGACTTTCCTGCCATACCGCCCCCTGTTGATAACTGAAAAAATTTCTCGACGCGTCTCAGCTCGAATAAATGTACCGGAGTGTATTAATTCGCAGCTGAAATTGCTTAATTGGTGCTTTCAAGAAGCGCTCTCCAACCCGAAAAGCGCTACCCTTACAAGACGCCTCATACGAGTTTTTCAGCTTAACACATCGCGTGCAGATTAAGCTTCCGACAAACGCCAAGAGTAATCATAATGACCCCCACCAAATCACCTTCTACAATGAACGAAGAGACTAAAGAAAAGAAATTGCTCGCTCAGCCGAGTGCCAGTTACAGCCTTACTTTACGGCTCAAGATTACCAATCGACCAGGTATGCTTGGCAAGGTAACTTCTTTGATCGGAGAAATAGGTGGAGACATTGGTGCAATCGACATCCATGGCGTCGAAAAAGGCTACATCGTGCGAGATATTACCGTAAATGTGCGCGATTCCGAACACGGTAACGACGTGGTTAAGGCGCTCAATGCACTGGATGGAATTCAAGTCATCAATGTTTCGGATCGCACTTTTCTCATGCACCTGGGCGGAAAAATTCGCATAGCAAATAAAGTCCCGCTGGCCACAAGAGATGATCTCTCAATGGCTTACACTCCCGGCGTGGCACGGGTTTGCATGGCAATTCATGACGAGCCGGAAAATGCATATAAGTTAACAATCAAACGAAATTCGGTGGCTGTTGTTTCCGACGGTACCGCGGTATTAGGTCTGGGAAACATCGGTCCGAAAGCAGCAATGCCGGTTATGGAAGGCAAAGCGATGCTCTTCAAAGAGTTTGGAAAAGTCGATGCTTATCCTATCTGTCTGGACACACAAGACACCGAAGAAATCATCAAAGCGGTCAAATACATTGCCCCCGGATTTGGTGGCATTAATCTGGAAGACATTTCAGCACCAAGATGTTTTGAAATAGAAGCTCGATTGAAAAAAGAACTGGACATTCCTGTGTTTCACGACGACCAGCATGGAACTGCAGTTGTTGTTTTGGCTGCGCTGATAAACGCACTCAAAATTGTCGACAAGAGAATGGAAAATCTCAAAGTGATAGTCAGCGGAGTTGGTGCAGCCGGCGTCGCTTGCTCCAAGATCCTGATGTCTGCAGGGGTAAAGAACATCACAGGATTCGACCGTTCCGGCGCTATTTACAAAGGTCGTTCTGAAAATATGAACAGCATGAAGGAATGGTTTGCCGAACAAACCAACCCGGACATGTTGAAAGGGTCGCTTGAAGACGCAATGAGGGGCGCCGATCTGTATCTCGGTCTGTCCGGACCCGGCACAGTCAAAGCGGATTACTTAAAGGCAATGGCAAAAAATGCGATCGTTTTTGCGATGGCCAATCCTACTCCGGAAATCATGCCGGAAGAAGCACTACCGCATGTAAGAATTATGGCCACGGGGCGCTCTGACTATCCCAATCAAATCAACAATGTCCTTTGTTTCCCTGGCATTTTCCGCGGCGCTCTGGACTGCCATGCAACCGACATTAACGAAGAAATGAAGCTTGCTGCCGCTCAGGCGATAGCCTCAGTGATCAAAGAAAACGAACTGCACGAGGATTACATCGTTCCTGGAGTTTTTAATGCAGCTATTGCTCCATTAGTGGCAAAAGCCGTAGTTGAAGCGGCTAACAAAACCGGTGTGGCGAGAAAATACAAAGAGAGCTTGATTCCAATACCAGATGAGCAAATTGAAGCCTGAGCGGGGTTTTCAGGTCTTGACGTAGTTTGCCGGTAAGCTTAAGCTGGCAATATCGACTGAGTACAGGAATTACGAGAGGCTTTAGGCATGAGTGACGTCGAGCGAAGACGCAAGCAACGCGAATATGAGGCTATGATTCGCACCGACAAGGAGCGCGCGGAAAGGAAGCTCAAGGAAGAGAAAGACCGCCAGCGAATAAAACAGGATCAGGACCGCGCCAGAATTCTTGCCATGGCAGCTGGTAAGCAGAGGGAAAAGCGCGAATCAGACCAAAAGGCAATCGAAATAAAACAAGATAATCGCATCAAGGAGCTTGAGCGCTTGAAGCGTATCGAGTATCGAATCTTCAACAACTTGCCCCCAGATCCGGAAGACGACATTCCTTTCGAAACATAGGGCGCGTCTAAATCAAAAGTGTTGAGGGCTGACTTTATCAGCCCTTTTTGCTAATTTCACATCCGCCAAGCTCGACAAGCAGGCGCCAGTGAGACTTGCCGCGTTTAATCTTTGACAGCACGGACCCTGGGTTTGCTCAATTTAGACCGTTGACGGTTTAAATCTAAGGACGAAGGGGCGAAAACGTTACGGATTGATAAAGGTTGTCAAGAATCACAATCCGGTTTGATAAATTAGCAAATACGAAGCGTTGCACTACAGCGCCGAGAAAAACATAAGATACATCGTTTTTCAATCGAAGACCAAACCCGCGATCGAACAACGGCGTATAAGCGAATCAAGTAAAGTGTCGCATTCGTAAATAATGCGCTGCTGCACTTGATTCGCAGCCGACAAATACCGCCCTAAGGCAAACCTACCGGCTGGCGATAACCTTAATGGTTATTGTCCGGCCTCTGGTAGTTTTTTCACAGGCTCAAACGCATGCGCATCGCGGATGGTGGCAGCATTTTCAGGCAGCCCGAGCATCTTTCTCATTTCCGTAAGCAGCTCATCGCCTTGCTTCGCTCTGTTTGTACTGCGCAAAAGCATCGCATAATCCTGCAAAGTATCTATGGAAACAGACTCGAAATAGCGTTTGTCGATACTGGCATCGTTTTTCTTGGCAGTTAGCCGAGCCATTGCTTTCTCATACAACTTTTCTGCATCCTGGTACTTACCTAGAACCGTAAACACATCAGCTAATTCCGACTCTAGTTCTGCACGCTGAAGAGAATCTTCAGCGCCCAACCCATCAAGCAGTTTCAGACCCTTCTGGTAGTTGGCTGCAGCCATTTGAAATTTTGAGGTGCCACGATAACAATCAGCCAGATCGGCGAGGTCTGCCACCCATTCGCGTGTCTCTGCGGCAATTTCCTGTGGAGCAGCATGATTGGCTTTGAGTTTGCTAACTGCCCTTTGAGCCAAATTAACGGATTGACTAAAGAGTGGAATGGCATCTCTGAAGTCGGCTTTGGTGTAATTCAACTCGGCAAGATCGCGCAAAGTTGAACGATAACGCTTGTCGTCGGTGCCGAATCTTTTGGCTTGAAAAAGAGCAGCGCGCAAAAACTTCTCAGCTTCAGGAAAGCGGCTCGAGCGCTGGTCCATATATTCCTTTGCCTTCTTAGAATAATCGTCATATAACGAAGGCGCAGCGGCTGCTGAATTTGCCCACCCCAGAACGACGCAAATCGAAATAAAGAAAGCTAGTCCGCTCAATGAAATAATTGCTCTTTCCAAAATATTCACTCCCAATAAAAACCAAGGAGAATCCAATTCTTAGTTATCCGGCTCTGCCGGTGGCGGTGGCGGTGGCGGAGGTGGAGATGGAGGCGGAGGTGGAGTCGTCGGTTCGTTACCCTCGCCGTAAACCTCACTCGGTGTCATTTTCCGACGATTTCTGTGCCCATTCAGAACAAAAGCGAAAAAGAATGCCATGGCCAGCACAGAGCCGCCAATTTGCAAGAAATACCAATGCTGTCCGACAAAGTATGCCGCTACCAGTCCTAATGCAGCCGACACTGAATAAATCACATAAGCAGTTTTCTTCTGCGACAATCCTGTGTCCAGCAATCGGTGATGAATGTGTTGTCTATCTGGCTCGAACACCGACTTTCCGCGTGCGGCCCGCCTAACAATCGCCCAGGATGTATCAAGAAGCGGGAAGAACAAAATCAAAAGAACAAGAAAAGCAGTAGGCACAATCACAGTTGCTGCTGCAGCACCTTTAATGACGCCGGTAATCGAAATTGCCGCCAATACAAACCCAACCAGATAAGCGCCAGAATCGCCTAAAAATATCCGTGCCGGATTGAAATTCCATCTCAAGAATCCCAAAAGTGCACCAGCCAAAACAGCTGCCATCAGCCCGGCATACGGTTTATCGATGTTGACCGCCAGAGAGACACTCCAGATGGTCAATGCAGATATCAGGGAAACCCCTGCAGCCAAACCATCCATACCGTCGATCAAATTGACGGCATTGGCAACACCAACTACCCAGAGAATTGTAATCGGCAAGCTGAGAATCCCCAGCTCGATAGGAACGCCTCCATGCAGCTGAATAAAACCAAGATCGATATTCATCGTGGTCGGAATTGGAATAGCTCGAATTCGCACGCCAAGCGAATATGCAGCACCGGCCGCCAAAACCTGAATGACCAGCTTTGCTTTTGCCGGCAACGACTCGAGATCATCAATCAGTCCAAGAATGAAAACAATCGTTCCACCGACGGCTATTCCGAGCCCACCTTCAACAATTCTTGCATCTTGAGGAAAGCGTCCGGTTATGATCGCCAGCGCCGCCATCGTCAGAATAAAACTCATATAAATGCCGACGCCGCCCAGACGAGGCACCGCTACCGTATGGATGCGCCTTTCATCTCCCGGTTTGTCGACGAGCCCCAATTTCAATGCACGCGATCTGATTTCAGGAGTAAGCCACCAGCTCACCGCCAGCGCGATGAGAAAGCCGGGAATGTGCGTCTCATCGAGTTTGTTCTGCGAAATCATCACAGTCCAGCCGATACCCACAAACAGTACGAGCAACTGGCAAATGAGAGTTCCGTATCCAGTTTGCTTCTTTGGAGGCACTGCTTGTGTCTTGCCTGTAATCGTTTCCGCTTCAGCTTTAGCTTTACTACTTAGCACGAACCAACTCGTCTTCTTCGCGATAGAGCGGAAAACGATCGCACAATTCCAAAACTTGTTTGGCAATGCGCTCGTGCTCCGCCGAATCTTCCGGACTGCGCAATTTCTCGGCAATCAGGCGTCCAACAATTTCCATCTCGGCTACGCCCAGACCGCGTGAAGTCACAGCTGGAGTGCCGATGCGAATACCGCTTGTTACCATGGGTTTTTCCGGATCGTTAGGCACGGCATTCTTGTTGGTCGTGATATGAACTGTTTCAAGAATTGAGCATGCTTTCTTTCCGGTCATTTTGATCGGGCGCAGGTCCACTGTCATCAGGTGATTGTCTGTGCCGCCCGATACGATTGCCAGACCTTCAGCCAAAAGAGTTTCCGCAAGTTTTTTCGCATTGTCGACAATGCGTTTCTGATAAGACTTGAAATCAGGCTGCAATGCTTCGTGGAATGCAACAGCTTTTGCCGCTATAACGTGTTCCAAGGGTCCGCCCTGCAAGCCGGGGAAAACAGCCTTATCGATTTCTTTGGCAAATTCTTCCTGGCACATAGTGACGCCGCCGCGTGGTCCGCGCAATGTCTTATGTGTCGTGGTAGTGACGAAATGCGCATGAGGAAAGGCGTTCGGATGCAAACCGGCGACAATCAAGCCAGCTATGTGCGCGACATCTGCCATCAAATACGCACCAACTTCATCAGCAATTTTGCGGAAGCGTTCAAAATCGATGATGCGGGGATAATTGCTGGCGCCACAGATAATCAGCTTCGGCTTCACTTCTTTGGCGATTTTGAGAACATTGTCATAGTCGATGCGTCCAGTTTCGGGATCGACACCATAGCTATGCACTTTGAACCATTTGCCTGAGAAATTTACCGGCGATCCATGCGTCAAGTGTCCGCCTTGATCGAGGGCCATACCCATAATCGTGTCGCCCGGCTGCAGCATGGCAAAAAACACAGCCATATTCGCTTGCGCACCACTGTGCGGTTGCACATTGGCATGAGGAGCATTGAAAAGTTTTTTCAAACGATCGATAGCCAGTTGCTCAACACCGTCGACGAATTCGCAACCGCCGTAATAACGCTTACCGGGCAATCCTTCGGCATACTTGTTGGTGAGCACGGAACCTTGCGCCTCGAGCACGGCTCGAGAAACGAAATTCTCGCTGGCGATGAGTTCTAATCCGTGACGCTGCCGGTCCAGTTCTTTGCTTATTTGCTCGAAGACTTCCGGGTCAACCTGTTTGAGTCCAGCCACGTGAAAACTCCTTGTTCAACGTACGGCTAGTATTTTAGCCGCTTCCCAACTTTCTTGTCGGCTACTTGTAAACACAGAAAGCAGTTCCTAACACAAATCTTTCGGTTTTTTGAGGCAAATCTACCAAAAACCCGGGAACATCGGCGCCCAAACACCAAACACTCACGTTTGACTCACCATTGGCAGGCAATGATTGAGACGCCTCTGATACTTTTCACAACTTAAATAGATCTGCAGAAAATCGTTGCAAAGTACCGCAATCGAAATTTGCTTTCAACCTTCTTACCAGCCAGCTGAATGACGCGAACACCCACTGAAGTCACAACTCCAGCGCCGGCGAATGATGCCGCACAATCCGTTGCGCAGCCGACTCCTGCATTTGACGCGACCGAACTGCTCAAAGAGCACAAAAAGTGGACTTCATCCCAAGATAATGCTGAGCCTATCTTCGCAGATATATACAATGCAGGCCAAAATCGCTTAGCCGCTTTCACAACAAGAGACGGCAGCCCCGATGTTTTCGCCTATCCTACCGACCCCCATCGCCTATTCGGTCTGGTCGCAGCAGAGCAAAACCGTGTCGGCGAGCGAAGCGGAGTTCGAACTGCCGGACTGCCGGTAATAAGCGATACCGCCAAAATACCGTCCGACAGAGTCCGAAGCGCTGCAGAGAAGGACGCATCGGATCGAGCTCCGTCTGCTGCTACGAGCGAAAATGCCGTCAGAGACTACACAAGGACTCTGGAAAAAGCTGGATTCAAGCCGGACGAAGCAGCAACAATCGCCGCTCAGACATATAAACGTCTTTTAGAAGCGTCCGAAAAAGGAAAGCTTCAAGGTACAGCCGCAGAGCAGATGATGCGCATGGACAGAGCGCATCAAGAAATTCTCCAGGCTCCGCCCGGGGGTCGGCTTAAAGACGGACAAAGAGACTATTTGACCCCGGCCGATCGCCAAAATATCGTCAGAGATTCGGCTTTAAGAACTATGGATCCGGAAAAATACGTCAACCAGGGGCAGCACATGACCTGCGCCCTGCACTCAATGGGCAAACAAGAACTGGAAGCCGGCGATCCTGCGCGTGTTGCCGAGCGCACCCGAGACCTCGTCAATAATGGTTCGACAACAGTCAAAGAAATGGACAGACGCGGGCCCAATGGCGAGGTCGTTCCGGGCAGAGAGCGGATCGTGCGCGTCGATTCATTGAGTTTGAAACCTGACCGCGAAGCGAGCAACACCGTCAATGCTCACAATTACGGCGACAACGGCAAGCAAGGGCCGGCCGGGCAAATATATGCCGCACTGACAGGACAACTGGCAGGCGACCTAAGGTCCGAAAGAGAAGGCAAAAAGACTTCAGCTGATGGACTGGACCAAGCCGGCTACATATATATGGCTGCACATGCCGGTGACAGAGGAGCCAGGCGCGGTCAAACCTCAACCGGCGAAGGCATGTTCAGCCGTGACGGTCAGGGCGCTTTGAGATATATCGGTGACGGCCCGCAGGTAGCTATCTGGGATGTTGCGCACCTTAATCGTGCGATCGGAGGAGCCGACGGTGCGGTTTTCGCCAGCTCCACACTTTTTAGAAGAGCAAATGGAGAAAAGCCGCCGCCCGGATATCCGCCTGACCTGCAAATCAGTACGTTCAGAAACACTGATGAATTGCGCGCCAAGCTGAAAGAGTTTCAGCAGCGTACCGGTCAATCCGGTCAATTGGGTGTTAACGCACCGTTTTTGCCGGGAGGCGGCAGGAACGGTCACGGCATGCATGCGATGAACATCAGGCTGAACGAAGATGGTTCATTCAGGTTGGACAACAATTGGGGCAGCCGCAAAGATCTCACCCGCGTAAGCGATGATGAAGTCGATATGGCGACCAATAGCAACAGATGGACTCCAAAACCAGGATCTGCCTCAGGACGCAGAAGCGCGCCGGACGATGGCACCAGATTCGGACCGGGCAACGGACGAAATCCAAATGAAGCGGATTCCGATTTCAATAAGAGAATGGATGAGCAAGAAGCACGACAAAAAGAAAGAGAAGAAGAGGAGGTGCGCAAACGTGCGCAGCTGGAACAAGCCAGAGAGGCTCAACAGGCACAATTAACAGCCGAGCGAGAACGCGCACAGCAAGTCCAGCTAGTGCAAAACCGTGCTAGAGCCAATCGAGTCGGATCAGGTTAGACAACAATGGGAATTTATTGCGTGCGCGTTGAAGAAATAGGCAGTCTAAGCATCGAGTTGCCTGACTCCTTTGCCAGAGGCGAGGTACAGATGGGTGGCATGGGGCATAACTGGCGACGAGTATTTCAGCCGCGAGACAAAAACGATGCCGATGATGTTTCCATCGTCTCCTTTTATCGTGGTTCTCCAGCCGCCTTAGAGGACGCTGCAGTCTTGCGATCATTAATAAAACAGCCTCCCGCCGTTATATTTGCCGGTACCCGGTCCGACTGCTGCTCTCAGCCTCACGTGGCTGAACTGGTGAGGAAGTTGGAACCAATTTTGGGTCAATGCGGCAACAATCAGATTGCCAACCAAGAAACGGGCGTTGCCGGTCCGCGTTTCTTCCTTGAGAAACTGGAAACTATTTCTCTGGACGGAAGGGCTGTACTCAGCGCCTCAGGCTACTTTCATGATATGGAACTCCATCCCCAGGCCTATTTCTCAGGACTATTTTTCGATGCGCAACCAGAGTCGCCTCATTGCTGCGTTGAGGAGCTTGTGTTCGAAGCCCAGACCCGTTCTCTTTACGACAAATATTACCCATCATTCAAACAAGCAGTATCAACGGTTCGATGGACTGCTTGAGGCAACGCGTACTGATACTGAAGCCATATTGCGGTTATGATCTAAGTTCAAGTTTAAACTTTTACCGATTGCACGCATCCAGGCTGAAATAAATTTGACGGCAGAAAAATCAGGCAAAAAATTTACTGAGCTATCGCAAGAAGCTCAGGCTTTGCTTGCCGAATACAGATCATGCTGGGATGAAAAACTTTCTGAAGCAGCCGGCGTTTTAACAGATGTGCAATACACCGAGATAATGCACTCTCTCTACAAATTACTCGGCTTGCCTGCACCACTAGTAGTACCAGTGCAAAGCCCGTTGCAATTGATGCTGATGCCGGCGCTTCTGAGAATTCGCGCCTTAAGTGACGACCACACCTGGAGCGTGGTGAAAGACAATTTGAGATTACCGAGGTGGAAACAGGTTATCGATCAGCTCGAAAATAAATTTTCAAACGACGATCTTGAAACACTGCTCAAAGACCGCAAAGAATCCGGCGATTATTTGAGCAAAATAAAGGAGATGGAAGGTTTATCTCGCGGTTTCTGCCTGGACTCCGTATTCGGGCGTCCCAAGGGGCAAAGTGTAAACCCCAGGCTAGGATTTTTTGAGACGGTCATGGCAAAACTGGACTCGGAAATGAACGATGCGATAACGCCGGAACTTTATACCTGGCTGAATCGGGAATGCCGTTGGACAGATGGCGGATTGCCGGGCGTCTTGGAAAATTGGGTCAATATTGATGCCCGAGCGGAAGCGACCAGAATGGTTCAATTGCGCACCGCCATCCAGAATCTGAGCAATATGGGAACGACCGAACGCGCGGCTTTGCGTATATTCAGAGAGCGCGGAGAGCAGACCAGTTTCGTTCCGGAGCAAATTGTGCGGCAAGGAGAACTGGAGACTGAATTTATTGAGCAACTGGGAGAATCAACAGTCAACATACTGGCGCAGGCATTGAGTGCAAAAAATCTGGAGCCGACCATATTTGAATCCTATCCTCCCGCTCTGGAAGCGCTTTTAGACGGAAGTTCATCAGGGCTTTGGTTCACAGGTCAGCTGGCCGTAGGTTTTACCTCTTCCATCTTTTTTCAGCAACTTGATCGTTTACCGGTTTTTACTTTCCTGCTCGATGCGGATGAAATGACAGTCTTCAGTGATTCTACAAACAGAGCGATAGAACACCTGCGGCATTTCCTTGCCAATCGCACTCCCATCTGTCCATTTGGCGAAATAATTTTCGTGTCTAAACCGCCCCTTTCTTATGAGCTAGACGAGGAGCGCAGATTTCATTCGCTTGAGGCACCGGCGCTGAGATACGACGATGGTTTTAGCCTTTTTTCCATTCACGGTGTCACGGTTCACGAGCGCACCGTGATGGCACCCGAAACTCTGACTGTCAGTGAGATCGAGAGTGAAATAAATTTGGAGATGCGGCGCGTGATGATGGACCAGTTTGGAATCGGTCGCTATCTGGATGAGTCGCACGCCGAAATTTTGCACGAAGATCAATACGGCACTCTTTTCAGAAGGCGCATGGCCGGTGACGAACCGTTGGTGATGGTGCGTGTGAGAAATTCAACTCCCGAACCGGACGGCAGTTTCAAACACTATTTCTTGCGTGTGCCTCCATTCATGCGAACTGCCAAGGAAGCAGTTGCCTGGACTTTTAATTTCGAGGCCGATCAATATCAACCGGAAGAAGAAACCTGAAGGTTCAGGTAGTTTGCGCACTTTCCAGAAGCTGCAATGACTTGATTCTTCTGCCGGCGCGATGTTCGATATATCCCTCGATAACGCGATGGGCAGCCCGAGTAGCACGCTTGATTGGATCGCTTTCTTTGACGGCATCAGGAACCTCACTGCCGGCAGACGCCAGCACAAGACGCTTCCACACAAGCGGCGTAATATGCTTGTCCAATTTGTCTACGCCGGGAGTTTCGTAGATACCCTCATCTTCCGCTACACGTGTCGACACTCGCACTCTTTTGCCTTCAAGATGGCAGCGCTCACAAACCATACCGCCCAGTTCGAAGTGAAAGCCAGCCAGAACATGGTCGGTGAGAACCGAGCGGCAATTAACACAGACTGTCAGTTCAGGCTTATAACCAAGTATGTCCAAGAGACTCAACTCGAACATCAAACACAGATATGCAGGATCGGATTGGGACAGGCATTGGTATCTCAAAGACATAACCAAAAAGTCGAAATATGCGCTTGATTCGTCGTTCAAACCCTGTCCGAAAATACTGGTCAATTCAGCGTAATAGAGACTATACGCAAGGCGCTCGAGATCTTTTCTCAACTGAGAAAAGGATTCCAAAGTCTCTGCTTGCGAGATTATCTCGAACGTGCGCCCGGAGGCGAGCAAAAGCTTATTCACATTGAGCAGTTCGGCCCTTCCGCCTATTTTTGAGCCGGGCTTGCGCGCCCCTTTTGCCACGCACTTGATCAAGCCCTTCTCGGCGGAGAAAACCGTCACTACCTTGTCCGTTTCCCCTAGAGGAAAACTGGCGACATTAACGGCGTTGACCGAGTAGGTTGGCATTACTTACGTGTACTTCTTAAGCCGCAGCAATATGGCTCTATTAGAACACGAAAAGGATCTGCTTTTGTAACCGGGGCGATAGTCCTACTTCGCCGGTGTCTTCTCTTTGATGAGATGTATCCAGTCTGTATGCATAAAGCCCAGTTCCGGCTTATCAACCCGCTCATATGTGTGGGCGCCGAAGAAGTCGCGCTGTGCTTGTGTAAGATTCTGCGGCAAAGCGGCGCTGCGCAGACTGTCGTAATAAGCCAGGCTGGACGAAAGAGCCGGGACTGGAATTCCGCGCTCGACTGCAAAAACAATTGCCTTGCGCCAGTTCTTTTCGAACGAACGCACTGTTTTGGCAAATTCCGTATCCATCAAGAGATTGGGCAAATCGGCTCGGCGTGCAAAGGCAGCCCGAATTTTCTCGAGAAGCTGAGCGCGGATGATGCAACCCCCTTTCCAAATGCGAGCGCTTTCGGACATGTCGATATTCCACTTATAAAAATCGGAACCTTCCTTGATCAGTGCCATACCTTGTGCATAGCTGCATACTTTTGACGCATAAAGGGCATCATGCAGCGCCTGGAGAATTGCTTCCTTCTCCGCTTTATCCGGCACTTTGCCGCTGTTAATTTCATCGCCGCCAAGAATTTTCGCTGCTTCCTGTCGAATTTTGTGCAAGGCCGAAAGCATACGACCGGTCAAGGCCGAATCGATGGTAGGAACTGCAATTCCCAGCTCCAATGCGCTCTCACTGGTCCACTTTCCGGTTCCTTTTTGTCCTGCTTTATCAAGAATAACATCGACCAGCGGTTTGCCGGTATCAGGATCGTTGACCGTCAAAATCTTGGATGTAATCTCGATGAGGAACGAATCAAGAATGCCCTTGTTCCAGCTTTCAAAAACGTCGGCAATCTCGCGAGCAGGCATGGAAAGTCCGCGCCGCATGATGTCGTAAACCTCAGCGATCAGCTGCATGTCACCATATTCGATACCATTGTGCACCATTTTGACAAAGTGCCCGGCGCCGTCCGGACCGAGATAAGTAACGCAAGGTCCATCATTGACTTTGGCTGCAATGGCTTCCCAGATCGGACGCACCTTTTCATATGCGCCCTTGTCGCCGCCCGGCATCAGTGAAGGTCCCCAGAGCGCGCCCTCTTCACCGCCCGACACACCGGAGCCGACAAGATAAATGCCCTTTTCCTTCAGTTCTTTCTCTCTTCTTTGTGTGTCGGTAAAGTGCGAGTTGCCGCCGTCGATGATGATGTCGCCTTTTTCCAGATCGGGAAGCAACTTGGCGATAGTTTGATCGACCGCCTCTCCTGCTTTGACCAGAAGAATGATCATGCGTGGCGTTTCGAGACTTTCAACAAAAGACTTCTCGTCGCGGCAACCGATAACCGGCTGGTCTTTTCCTCTGCCTTTGACGAACGCATCAACTTTGTCGACGCTGCGATTGTAGACGGCAATCTTGAATCCGTTTCTGGCAATATTCAATGCCAGATTCTCGCCCATTACTCCCAGTCCGATCAGACCAATCTTCGCTTTGTCAGCCATTTTTCACATCCTCTGTCAGCACTTGCCACTAATAATTTCAATTGAGAAACAGTTTTGAAAATCAGACACCCTCAAGTTCCGATGCAATATCCCTGTCGAGATACCAGTAAAGCTTTCCATTCTCAGCCTTCACATTCTGGCTTGGATACTTGCCCTCAGGTCCGGTCAAGACATCTTTGAGGACCGACGCCTTCGACTTGCCGGAAGCAAGAAAAACGATATGGCGCGAATTGTTGATCACCGGATAAGTCGTCGTCAGCCTTACGGTGTTCAATTTTTCGACTTTGTT
>PNKB01000131.1 GCA_013997645.1 Cyanobacteria bacterium PR.3.49 | reverse complement strand
AGATGCAAGCATTGGATGATCAGCGGGTAATGCTGGAAAGACGCCAGGAATTTTTGCACAACATGCGCATGGCTCCTGTGTATGCAAGAGCTAATGCAGCTTTCTGTTTCATTGCCAGAGGCAACAATCAGCTTTCTTCTGCTGGCGAAACTTTACTCAGACAGGCAGTAGAAATGAATCCTTCGCTGGAAGGAGATTATTATTTCAATGCACATCGCCAACGTGCATATATGGAGAGAAATCGTCGCTTGGCTGAGGAGCGTCGTCGTTTCGAAAGCCAAAATCAGACGCGAGGACCATTGCAACGCAATCCATATGAGCCGGACGTGCCGCCGGTTTATGATCCGAACAGAAGACCAGAACAACAGAGATTTCCAGTAACACCGCAGAGACCACCGGAACAGAGACCACCGGAACAAAGACCACCTGTAGTTCCGCAAAGGCCTCCGGAACAGACGACACCTGTAGTTCCGCAAAGACCTCCGGAACAAACAACACCGGTCGTTCCTCAAAGACCACCTGAACAAGTAACACCTGCAGAAAGACCGCCCGTACCGAACTCTCCCGTGTCAACCGAAAACCGTCAGCCGCCTCAGCGGTTTGATCTCTCATTGCTGGCACCATCCGGAGATCTTTACAGTCCGGCCGGACCTCCAGGTCTTGGAGAATCAACTCCAGGTGAGGCATTCACTTCCGAAAAAGATGGTAAGGGCGGTTGGGATATTGATTGGCGCGAACTGAGCAGCAAAAATACGGACTCGCAAGGCGCCACTACTTATAAATATAAAGGCGAGATTGACGATAGCAACGGCTGGATTCTCGGTCTGGACGGCGACACGAATTTCACAGCTGAAGAAACTATCGGTTCCGGTGGTCAGCTCTTGAAACGTGTGCTCACCTACGACGGCAGTCTAAATTACAAAGTAAAGACAGACGCAGGTCCTAGAGAACTGGAGAACGTCCATAAGATAACGACTACTTATAACGAAGGTGCAAAGAGATTCGATACTGAAATCGAATGCATCACCGGTGCAATTTATAAAGCGGAAACCGACTTGAGCGGCAAGGTTATTAAGTTTACTGAAGTGCAGACCAAGCCGGCATCTGAAGCTCCCGGCTTGACTCAGGCCAATGTCGACAAATTTAAAAACAGCGCAGATGTCTATCATGTGGCCAGACCAGTTGGAATTGGCGGAGCAATTCCAGGTTGGGCAGGAGATGACAATGACGTGCTTGATTGGAGAGAAACCCAGATTACACGCGCTTCCGGCAATGTAACTTACAAATATAAAGGAGAAGTCGAAGACAGTTCTGGATGGGTGCTCGGCATGAATGGCGACACCAATTTCGAGGCGCAAGAAATTTTGGATGCGAACAATAATCTGGTCAGCAGTTTTATTAAGTACGAATCCGCCAAAGATATGAAATTCATCGGAGTCGGCGGACAAGTTTTCTCAGTCTCAGATGTTGTGAAAGTGAACACTATTCGCGAAGGAGACGGCAGCTACACCAGTACCGTCACAGACAAGAAAGGCGCTACTCGCACAATAAAATTCAAGTCAGACGGTACAGTCACTGAAGCCAAGTGAGATGAGGTTCGATTATGATAAATCTCTGGATACCATTTATCTTGTTGTTTGTGGCCTTCGGTATTGTTTTGACAATTACCATGGATGTGCTGCTCAGCAAGGATGAAAGAGCAGTTAAGTGCCTGCAAAGTCTAAGACCGGAGAATTGAATGGGAGGGCGCTGGCAAAACATCGCAAGAGATTTTTGCGCTTTTTTCCGCGAGCCTTTAAAGATCAGCGTTATATAGACTGGGAAGTCACTTACAAGATGACAGCGCACGACCTGTGGGTTGAACTGCTCAATGAGGATGATTACAAGGCTCTCTTGCGCAGCAGAGACTATCAGGAGATAGCTAACCGCGCGCTTCGTGTTGAAGCAAAGACCAATTTTTTATTTTCGTTTGAAAAAATGGCTCTGCGTGATGGCGTTAAGTCTAGAGAAGGGGCGCGCATTTTTTCCGAAGGGTTGTTTCAACTGCTGCACGAGCGAGGTCCGCTCAAGGAGCGGTTTGTCCAGTGGACTGTCAGCGTCGGCGAATTGCCCAGAGTGAAATCACGCGTTTTGTCATGGCCGGTTCTTACACTCTTTCCATTCATCGCTCAGCCGTCCAAGCACATCATCATGAAGCCCACGGCGATGATTAATGCTGCCAGCGAACTCGGTTATGACCTCGATTATTCTTCCAAGCCTAACTTTGGAACCTATGAAAGATTGCTGCATCTGTCGCAAGTGATCAAAAAGGAAATTGCCGATCTAAAGCCGAAGGATCATATGGACACCCAGGCTTTTCTCTGGGTAATCGGTTCTTCCGAATATGAGCATTTAAGTCCTGAGGATTAGTTGGTGCAAAAACTAGAGCAATCGCCAGTTTTTGTCGTGCTCCAATGTTTCATGTTTGTCCCTGGGCATATCTTCCACACCAAAGAGGCGGAAACCGCCCCGGTAGGCAGTTTGGTTGTGACCGCGCCTTACTCCTGGAGGAAGCAATCCCAGCAGTTTTGCATTGCCGCCGCCAACGACGATGTAATCGGCATTGAATGATTTGATGGCGCTGTTAATGAATTTCCAGGCAATCCTGCGCCACTTCTTTCTGCCTAAGCGTTTTAAAGCGCGACGGCCCAGCATTTCACCTGCTGTGTAATTGTCATTCCAGCGGAGATTGCCGAGTTCAAGTGAGATGACCGTGCTGTGACAGATGAGTGTTGAACCAAGTCCAGTGCCGAAACCGAGAAACAGCATGCGACCGCCTTCGTAACTTCCCAAGGCCTGCATTGCCGCATCATTCATGATTTTTACGGGCATACCGAAAGCCGCCTGAAAGTCGAATGCCACCCATCCGGGACCGAGATTTCCTGGTTCCGAAAGAGGTCCGTTCGGACCTGTCAGCCCTGGATAACCAATTGAAATGCAGTTGTATTCCCAGTCTTGAGTGATGTCCTTGACCTTCTCGACAAAGTCGACAGGAGTCATTTCTTTGGATGATGAAAACTTTCGCGAGTCTATTTGTCCATTGAGAAGCAGTTTTACATTAGTGCCGCCGATATCGATAGCTAAGACGCGCTTTTCTTCATTTGCTGAAGGTTTCACATCTTTTGGCTCGCTTTTGACGCGAGCAGGCTTCGTTTTTTTTGCGGACTTGCGTTTTACCGTACTCTTGCCTGTCAGTGCTCTGGGGGAAACTTTGGCAGTTTTTTTGGGGGGCATTGTTGATTTTCCTTGCCGATGAATCGCATCGGCAAGTGTGACTGCCAAAAACCTACCGAGTTCCCGCGTTAGACCTACCGATTTAATCTCTAGAATTAACTCGGCAAATTGTCGAATCCCATAGCCTCAATCTCCGCAGGGTTAGGGTATTCGATAACTTCAATTCGCTTGGGGTAACAATCGATTGCCCTGAGCTTATCTTTCAAAATAGCCTCCGCCCTGAAGCGCGAACATATCGCCTCCGGTTGTTCACCCTCGCCAAAGAAAATGTAGTCGCTCTTCGGAAGAAGGCAGGGTACCAATTTTTTTCCCACATAAGTTGATGAAAACGGATTGACTCGATCGTACGCGCAATGAAATTTGGAGACTACGCGTTTGCCGGTCACTTGCTCGAAACGCGCATCCAGCTCCGCTTTTTGTGCAGCGTACAGGCGATCTAAATATTGCAGTTGCAGGGATTTGAACTCGCCGTGCAATGGATGATCAATCGGTAATTCATGCGGATGGTAAAACTCATCAACAAGTTTCAAAAGAATAGGTGGAAGCGAACCCGGCTGCTCTTGCAATTCCTTGACGGCATTAAGCGAATGGCGCAGACCAAAATTGCATTCACTGCCTGTTATAAAAAGGTGATCGCGATGCGGTACGAGCACGAGCGTATCACCGAGTACGGGCAAGTCGTTGACGATGTTTGTGAAAACAGCTCGAGCAGAACTGTAAGGGTCTGAGGCGGAAAAGAAATGGCAGCAGTCAGCTTTGTTGTTTTCGCTTCTGTATGTCGAAAATGCAAATTCAGTCATCTCAGCCAGTTGTCGATGCGCGATCGAAAAAGCTTCATCGAATGTGACAGCCCACGCATCCAATGTGTCATTGTCCACATACAAAATATTGTCCGGCATGTCGTAAGCCAGAGTGGCTGAGAAGTGCTCGCCGAAGTCGATTCTTGTATATTTGTCGTCTTCGAACCACCATCTCTCTTTGACCTGAATGCGCAAATGCGGACGCGCTTGCTCGAAGTCTTTGGGAAAGTCGAGATTGCCGGTGAGACCGACAATTTGAGAAATTATTTTGGCCTGACCTTCATCATCTCCTGCAGCCTGCACATAACGGTCGAAAAAATTTGCTAAGAAAATTGTTTTCAGAGGACGCCCCAGCGCATCTTTCATCACCAGTGAATATCGCGCCTTGTCAAGCGAGAGCGCTTCCTTCTCCACGCCGCCTTTGATAAGAGCGTCGGCAGCAATGACGGCAAAATCTTCTTGTGTTACTTCGACGGGCATTTCCAGTTGTTGCTCATGTTTGTCGGTTTTACTTCCAATGGCAGAATTTCAATTTATTTGCTTGGTTTGAATTCTTGCCGCTTTGAAAATTTTGTTCAGATGATCTTCTACCGGTCCAAGTGAGGCCGGCTGACCACGGAAGCCGATGTATCCGTCCGGTCGAATTAAGTACAAACATTCGGAGTCGGCAAAATAAGTTTCATGGACAGCCAGATCGGGATCGAGAAACACCTTGCCGGGAAAACGCAGGGTCGGCATGGTTTTTGTAGCAACAATCAGATGGCAAGTCACCAATCCACCAAACTGCTCGCCAATCGACCAGGCAATCTTTTCGAGATTTCTGTAACCGGCTCCGGTCGGCTTTCCATCCAATAAAAGCAGATTGTGAGAAATTCCGCGCATCGCCTCATAAATTCTGAGGGGATTCATGTCCTGATCGACCATCACCGCATCCGGTGCGCGGTCGCCAGGCATCGGACCACGTGCGAATTCTATATATCCAGGAATGCTCGGCTTTTCCGAATCTTCAGACGGTGTAATTTGAATTTCAGTAATTTTTCTTTGCTCGCCGACTATAGGGCTGCTTCGATAATTGACGGCTAACATGGAGCCGACTTTTCTTATGCGCTGTTGAATTAATTCCTGCTGAGTCAAGAAAGACATCACATGATTGCGAATCTGCTGGGCAAGCGGATTCTTCAACGTTGCTACCGTGGTGGCCAGATCCGTACCCTTCAAAAGTTCTTGTCCGACCGGATGGCGTTCTTCGTTGTAACTGTCCAGTAATTTCTCGTCGGCCATGCCGCGCACCGCCAGTGCCAGTTTCCAGGCCAAATTGAAGGCGTCTTGCATGCCTGTATTCATGCCCTGTCCGCCGATTGGGCTGTGAATATGTGCAGCGTCACCGGCAAGGAAAACACGACCGACGCGATATTTCGAAACGCTTCTTTGATGAATGGTGAACCAGGCCAGCCAAATTGGATCGTAGAGTTTGATATTTCCCGGTCCGCGGCGATCGGCAAAAACCTGCATATCTGCGAGGCTTGGAGCATCGCCGACGACTTGAGTGGAGGGCACATTGACGATGATGCGAAAACGTTTGTTGCCGAGGGGAAAGAAAACAAAAGCACCGTCTTCATGAAAAAATGTAGTGATTTCGTCATCCGGAAGATCGGATTTCACCATACAGTCGACCAGGCCAAAACGCTCTTCATAAGCGCTGCCTTCGAATGGCAATTCAAGAATTTTTCTAACGATGCTGTGCGCGCCGTCACATCCTATTAACCATTGCGTGACGATTACTTCGTCTTTACCCTGCGCATTTTTTACCGTCGCAGTGATGCCGTTTTTGCCCTGGCTGAATGTTTTCAATTCGTGGGCGCGCTCAATGGAGCCGCCCTGACTAATGAAATGTTCAGTCAGGAGTCGCTCGGTTTCTGTTTGCGGAATCATCAATGAGAATGGAAAAGGCGATTCCAACTCAGCCATGTTCAAATGGACTATGCGCTCGCCGGCATGAAAAAGGCTGGCGCCGTAGGCCGGGCAGCCGCGTTCGATAAAGCGCTCGACAATGCCCATGCTTTCCAGGATTTCCAAGGTGCGCGCATGCAGAACCAGCGCTCTCGACTTGTCGCCTGGCTCGGGCATTTTGTCTATAACTCGACACTTGACTCCTTGGCGCTGCAATTCACAGGCAAGCATCAGCCCGGTCGGTCCGGCGCCCACAATCAGAACCGGCATCTCTTGACTTTTGCCCGCCATGACAATCCTCCCAGGAAGCCCGAAAGATTTGCCAATTCTAGACCACTTCGGCTATTTAAGCTCAGCTTAATTAGCTTCCTGCTCTTCAACTGTAATTTCTTTTAGCAGCTCGGCCGGAATGTAAGAATTGATGAGATGGCGGACCACAATTGGATTGGTGCCGACATGAAATGCATTAACCTTGTCCTCGACCAGGCGATCGGACACCGTCACCCGCTCGTGCTGCCGCATGTGCTCTGCCCACGATTCGACAAAAAATGTCTCCAATTGTTTTTGCGGACTGGATACATCACAGAATAAATGCCATTGAAATGCCCCGTCGCGCCGCCGCTGAATGCTCAAAGACGTCATTGCTTCGGTGAATTCATCGAGCCGGTTCGGGTCGATTATGTATTCCACCGTTACAAGCACAGGACCATGATTTGGATGCGGTTCGCTGGAAAATTTTGGATCGCTCCAGTGATCCGACATTGTCGTGTCGATTACTTCTGCAATGCCGAGCGGAAAAGGTTTTGCAAGAAAGAGGCTGAGTACGAGCAGTCCCGCGGCGATCATGAGCGGAATGTCCAGGCCTGTGTACGCAGCGACTTGTCCCCAGATAGCGCTGGTGATGGCAAAAGTGCCAAGAAATACCAGTATGTGAAACGCCAGGGCGCGGGCGCGAACCCACGCAGGAGATGCTTTTTGCGCGCCCATACTGAACATTGAATTGACGACTATCCAGGAAACGCCGGCTCCGATCATAAACAGGGAGGCAGTGACTAGATTTTGAGCATTGGAAATGCCAATCAGCGATCCTGCAAACAACAGTTTGCCGAATCCGGTTACCTGATCAAGAGAAATTGCACTGCGAAGTCGCGGCAGGATAAATGCTCCCAGTAGGGTGCCGGCACCAAAGATGGCCAGTAAAGCTCCATAACCCATTGAATCGAGATGCAATTCTTCTTTGGCAATCAGCGGCAAAAGTGCCCACATCGCACTCGTGCATGCCCCATAGGAGCCCGACCGGATTAGCACGGCTTTCAAGGCCGGCGAATGCCTGACAAAGCGAAAACCGGCTTTTATTGCACCGACAATACGTTCGCGCGGATGCTTACTGAGTTTTTTAGGTTCTGGTTTCCAAAAGAAGAAAACCACAAGCACGCCCACGAAAGAAATGGCGTTGAGGATGAAAACCGGACCCGCACCGAGTTTTGCCACAGCCAGCCCACCCAGGGCAGAGCCGACACCGCGCGCGGCGTTATATCCCACTCCACCTAATGCAATCGCCGGTTCCAATTTTTCTTTCGGGACTAATTCTGGAATCGCCGCATTCCATGCCGGTCCTGTAATAGCTCCGCCGACAGCCAACATCAGCGTGAGTGCCAGCAATGTCCACGGCGTAATAAGGTTATAGATGGAAAGTATGCCGAGCGCCAGGGAAGAAAGCAGCATCCATAACTGGCCGAACATCAAGAGCTTGCGTTTATCAATTACGTCGGCGAATGCACCGGCAGGTACAGCCATGACAAAGAATGGCAGGTACGCAGCTGTCTGGAGCAGTGAGACCATAAGCGGTTCTGGCCTGATTGTGGTCATCAGCCATGCCGAGCCGATTTCCTGCATGAAGCTGCCGACGTTGGAGACAACGGCAGCAATCCAGAGTGCTCTGTACACCGGTTCGCCCAGAGGCGACCACATCGAGCGCGCGGTGCTCATTCTCGAACCGACCAGGTGCCGAGGCAGCGATTGAATAAAGTCAACATGTCGCTCGGCTTCCAGCCGCTGCCGGTCAGGCTCATGGTGTAAAGAGAGTCACCTTCACGGCGATATGCGCTGATTTGCCTGAATGGAATTCCGCTGGCTTCAAAACCAATTTCCTGCAACACTCCGGATGCGCCTCCACCCAGCGCGACATGCTCCTGGCGGTAGCGTCTGTAATTCTTGAGCTGCTTTAAATAATTGTTTTCCACCATCGTCACAACATCGTCCAAAGGAGTCGTTCGATCGATAGGTCCTTTGCGAATTTGCAGCGCGGCATCCCCGGCTTCGGTCTTGCCGTGAAATCCTACCAGAACTCCTGGCTCCGGGTGAACTTTCACTACCCAATCACGCGGATGGTTGATGGTCAATTCTGCGCTTTGATAAAGAGTCAAATTCGCTTCCGGCCGAGGCTCAGCTTTTCGGTGAGCTTCCTCTTGCCCTTGTGCGGAAGCTGTACCGCCGGTAAAAGTAATGCTCAAAAGTATCCTGTACATATCAGGAATATCGACTCTGCTCGCGTTTTCTGGAACAGTGAGGACAGCATTGAATACGTTGCCGGTCTGCCCGAAAAAGATCCAGCGCTGTCTTAAATTGGTGTCGTCGACCTTAAACCGTATCAGTCTAGAAACCCCTTCCAGGCTGCCTTTCTGACCGAGGCGCACGCGTTTTGCATTGATCAACTTGAATTCGTTTAAATGCGGAAAGACAAAATTTTCCCAGAGCCGAACGGCCTGACGCACCGGCATGCCGGGCGAATGTGTATATGAGAAGGCGAGAGCACAATTTGGTGACTTGATCTGGAAAAGCGAATCTTTATCCGGCTTTTCGATCAACTGCCAGTGCGATGGATAAGAGAGAGTCAGCCCGGTTTTTGCTTCTCGATAGGAAATCCATTTGCCGCGCGCGATGCCGGTTGGACTGAGAGTTTCCAAATCTTCCTGTGTCAGCCCGGCTCGGACACCTGCCGAAGCTGCAGCTTTAGGCGGTGCACTCGTTTGTCGTAATGAAACGATTTCCAGTGAGTCGAGTAAGTCTGCTTTGCTCAGTTGATTGGATCCGAATGCTTTGATGTCGCCCTTAGACACACTGACCTGACTGAGGTTCAGGCCTGGTTTTAAGCCTCCGAAGCATACTTTGACCCTGACCAGTTCATGGTCGTTGTCGAACACTGTTTTAGCAATTAAGACCGCATCGATTTTTACAAGCCCGCCTGAGGCCTTCTCGTATGCGGCACTATATATGGTGACAGATGCTTGTTTGTCAGCCTTTTGCACTGAAATTTTGGCATCCGAGGCAAACATCTTCAGTTTCCAGATGCCGTTCAGAATCTTGTCCTGTCCCGCGTTTTCTTCAGCTTGCGCAGGAATAGGCAGGCAAAGTGAAACTGCCGTTAGAGCTGCCAGTAATGAAGTTTTTACACGCATAGCCTAAACAGTCGTTTCGCTGAGGCAAACGAGGGATTATTTTGCTTTGAAGACCGACTTGAAGAATTTGGCGATCGGATCGTAAAACTCGTCCACGACTCTTTCCTTAAGAGGAATGATGGCATTATCGGTAATGTGAATATCTTCCGGGCAAACTTCCGTGCAGCATTTTGTGATATTGCAGAAGCCGACACCGGCATCTTCTTTGACCATTTTCAGACGGTTGGCCGAATCGACCGGATGCATTTCCAAACCGGCCAATCTGACCATGAAACGAGGACCGTAAAAGCCGTCTTTTCGATCGTGATCACGCAGAACATGGCAAACATTCTGGCAAAGAAAACACTCGATGCACTTGCGGAATTCTTGCACGCGCTCGATATCTTCCTGATAAACGACCCAATTGTGTCCGGGTTTTGGAGTAAAGGGAACGATTTTTTTGTTCACCTCATAATTCCAGGAAACATCGGAAACAAGATCTTTTACATGTGGGAAAGTTTTGATCGGCTGCACTGTGATTTCTTCGCCCGGCTCGAATTTGTCCATGCGCGACTTGCACAGAAGCTGCGGTCTGCCGTTCACTTCGGCAGAGCACGAGCCGCATTTTGCGGCCTTGCAATTCCAGCGCACGGCAATCGTCGGATCGATGTTTTGCTGAATATAGTGAATGGCATCAAGAACGACCATGCCTTCTTCAATCGGGACTTTGTAATTCTCGAAAGTGCCGCTGTCTTTCTCTCCGCGAAACACTTTCAAATTAGCTTCAGCCATTGTGGGTAGTCTCCTTCTTCGCGAAAAGTTTCTTCAAGTCTTCAGGCATTACGGGGCAAGGAGTTTTCTCCAGCTTCATCCCTTCTCCATCTTTGGAGATTGCCGTGTTGTATTTGCCCAGCTCAGGACTCAACTGCTCGAAATCCGTTCGACTGTGTGCGCCTCTGCTCTCCTCTCTGGAAAGTGCGCTGCGCGCAATGGCTTCCGAGGCGATCAGCATATTTTTCAAGTCGCGGCACATATGCCAACCGGGGTTGTATGTTTTTGAACCTTTGGTGGCAACGTTTTTGACATCCTCTTTCAGCTCTTGCAATTTCTGAATGCCTGTTTCGAGGTCTTCTTTGTTACGGAAGATGCCTACATATGTGCTCATGATTTGATTCAATTTCTTTTGCACATCGTAAGGGTTTTTCGCATTGCTATCGGCGCCTCTGCGGAAAGGTTCTTCCATCTCGGCTATGGCCGCATCCACCTGATCTTGAGGAACCGCAGGTGCACCACCGAGTTTTTTCACATAATCGGCAGCGCCCACACCGGCCAGGCGGCCGAAGACAATCAAGTCGGACAGCGAATTTCCGCCCAGACGATTAGCACCGTGCATGCCTCCCGAGCATTCGCCGGCTGCAAAAAGTCCGGGCACACGGCTCATTTGCGAGTCGGCGTCCACTCTTATGCCGCCCATGATGTAGTGCATGGTCGGTCCGACTTCCATAGGTCCGGCAGTGATATCGACGTCTGCCAGATCTTTGAACTGGTGGTACATCGAAGGCAATTTTTTGCGCACCCGAGCGGCATCCTGATAGCTGATGTCCAGGAAGACACCGCCGTGCGGCGAGCCCCTTCCCTCTTTTACTTCAGTGTAGATGGCGCGCGCTACATTGTCGCGAGTGGATAATTCCGGAGGTCTTTTGTCGTTGGTTTTCACACCGGCAATCGCAGCATTTACCCAGCGCTCCGACTCGGCGTCATCAGCCGAAAATTGATCTTTGGTGCTTTCCGGAAGGTAGTCGCGCATGAAGCGATAACCGTCCTTATTCCTCAATATACCGCCCTCGCCGCGCACGCCCTCGGTAACGAGAATGCCGCGCACACCGGGCGGCCAGACCATGCCCGTGGGGTGGAATTGGACGAATTCCATATCGATTAGATCCGCGCCGGCGTCATAGGCGAGTCCCTGCCCGTCGGCTGTGTATTCCCATGAATTGGATGTGACGGTAAATGCTTTGCCGACACCGCCTGTGGCCAGAACAATCGCTTTGGCTTTGAAAAGAACGTAGCGACCGTCTTCTCTGTAGTAGCCGAAGGCACCGGAGACTTTGTCGCCATCTTTGATCAATTTGGTGATCGCGCATTCCATATAAACGGCAAATCCGCGGTGAACGCCCTGATCTTGCAGCGTTCTTATCATTTCAAGACCGGTTCTGTCACCTACGTGGCAGAGACGTTTGTATTTGTGTCCGCCGAATGCACGCTGGAGAATTTGACCTTTATTGGTTCTGTCAAAAACAGCACCCCATTCCTGTAACTCGCGCACCCTGTCCGGCGCTTCCTGCGCATGCAATTGAGCCATGCGCCAGTTGTTCATCATCTTGCCACCATTCATGGTGTCTTGAAAGTGAACTTCCCAATTGTCTTCCGGATCGACATTGCCGAGCGCTGCGGCAACGCCGCCTTCGGCCATAACTGTATGGGCTTTGCCCAGAAGCGATTTGCAAACCAGCCCGACATTCATACCTTGCGCCGAGGCTTCGATAGCCGCCCTCAATCCGGCGCCCCCGGCGCCGACAACGAGAACGTCGTGTTCATGTGTTTCGTAATTAGTCATTATCGTGAATCCTGATTAAAAGAAAGTCGGATTAGGGAATACATTGGCGCACACCTGGCGAATGTAGAAATCGGTGAAACCGACTGAGAAAAGAGAGCACCAGGCCCAACCCATGTGGTGCTCGTTGAGCTTAGTGACGAATTCCCAAATCTTGAATCTCTGCTTTGTACTTTCGTTTTCGCTGAAGCAGTTCAATCCGCCGCCGGCCAGATGCCTGTAAGCATGGCAACCGAATGTATAACCGGAAAGAAGGAAGCAATTGATGAACATGATCACTGTGACGAGATCAAGATGGAATTTCGGTTCGATCAATGCTTTGAAGGCGTCGTACCAGAGTATGGTCAAGACTAAGACAGCCAAATAGAAAAAATACCGGTGCAGGTTTTGCAAAACGAAGGGAAACGCTCTTTCGCCTGTATAGCCTTTATTGCCGTACACTTTCACCCCGCAGGCAGGGGGTGTCAGGAAGTAAGCACGATAATAGGCTTTTCGGTAGTAGTAGCAGGTGGCTCTAAACCCCGCAGGCATCCATAAGATCAATAATGCCGGAGAGAAGGGAAACCAGTCGAGCACAATTTTCGGCGAATAAAAAGGAGAAATGATTGCTCCTATTTCGTAGAAATTGTTCTCGAATGCACGATACGTCGCGTAGACGATAAATAACGTGAATCCTGTTGCCACCATAAGCGGAGCCAACCACCATGCATCATGGCGCGTCGTCATCCCCGTATGTGGATGCATCGTTCCTGTAGCTGCTTTAGTCTCGTTCATTGCTGTTGTCCTGTTCAGTTTGTCCAAGATACGGACATACTCTTCGTCGCCTAGTTGCGATCCGGAGAGCATAGAACTGGCAGCATCCCGACGAAAACCGCGCCTCACAAAAGCTGCAGAGGCGGCACGGGTTCCCCGAATCGAACTTCTCTAATTATATCAATTGGCAGCGCTTGAACCGGATTCTTGTGAATATTCCCGCCTTTGGATTCGCTCATTTTTGAGATGTCAAACAGTCCTTGCCTGTGAACTGAAAGACGATGCAAAGATTTAGAACCTGATATGCAGGTGAAGAAGATCCGATAAAACCCTGATATCTAAAGGGTTTATTGCGCATACGCGCTGCGCAGGATTGAGCTTTAGTCGGAACTAATAGTTTCACTAAGCGTCAATCAAAACTGTGAGAAATCCAAAAGAGACAACGATGTTTTCAAGTGTAAGTTCGCCCAGCGAAAACCGTTCAACACATGCACAAATGAGATTTCCTCAATCTTTGCCTAATTCAGGCAAAGTATCCGTCGTGACTTAGGCAACGTCCAAGCCGACCGAATAACGGGCGGCAAGAGATGGGGACTAAGCAGTCTGGGAGTTATTCAAATGAAACGTATTAAGCTCAGTCAGAAAACGCAAAATCAAACGCAAGTGCAAAAGATACCGACCAACGATGCGGTCAAACACCGGCATATGGTCACTCAAAGGCTGGATGAATCTATTCCGCTCGATTCCAAGGAATGGAGAGCGGTCGAACAAATGCTGATGCGCATGTCCGAGTTCGCGCCTTCCAGCTTGATTACCGAATGCGTTAATGCCATCGCTGTGTATGCTGACGAGCAAGCTCAGCAAGGTTATCTGCTCGGACAGGATGATCTGATCAAACAATTGAAATCGCGCGCTGCCTAAGACTACTCACCGGCGTTTTTCCTGTGCGTCGGTCTGAGAATTTTGTCTTCTTTGTCTCTTCTGAAGAGCACTCTTGTAGGCAGTGAGTGCACATCATTTCCTTCATTTATCCACGGTATGTCAGTGACGGCCATCGTGAAGTCTTGATAGTAGTTGCTACTGAAATCGACAAGTATGTGCGGTGCATGCTCGCGCATTTGTTTGGCGAAATACTGTTTTTCTCTGGAATCCCATGCCATATAACCAAGTTTTACTTTCTGAAGTCGCGGAGATTTGACGAGCGACTTCCAGCATTGCGGCGTGATTTTCAATCCGCTTAGATCCAGGCGTAAGAGTGATTTTGATTTGGACAACAGGTCGACTGCATGATCCGTCAAATCGTAATTGAGCATGACGCATAAAACCGCCAATTTCGAATTGCTCAGATATTCGATGTCTTTATCCGTAAGGTGGCAGCGGCAAACTATTAATTGTCTGAGCTTGGGAAATCGCGATACATTGCGGGTCAAGTCAGAAGCTTGAGAGGCGCCGGATACGTCTAAAGCGCAAAGATTATCCGGCTGCAAAAAGCGCACCAGTTCTTTTAGATTGGCGTCGGTCCAGGCAAGATTGACATATCTCAGCTGTTTCAAATTAGCAAGCATCGGATAATCGCTGGGCCCGAACCTGGTGTCGTATAGGTTGAGGAATTTCAATCCTGAAAGAGAGCCCACAGCTTTGTAGAATTCAGGCGCTCTAGCCTGACTGCAATTCATATCCAGCAAGGTCAATTCATCAGGCGCGAATTTCTTCAGGAAGTCAGGATTGTTCACCATGTTCTCATTGACGACGAAACCAACCGGTTCGTCATTAGGTATTGATCTTTCCGACACGGCATCCATTTTTTCGCCGCCTGCCGTCAGTAAACTGCCGAGCACTTGCTTTTGAGGAAAAGCATAGTCGCGCCTCAGGCCGTTAGGTGTCGACCAGCGATTACTCTTTGCCACTTTCTCTTCATACTCTCGATTAGTCGAACCCATCTCGCGAAGCGTCGATATCATATTGTCCTGACGCTTTGCCGCAGCAGCGAACCGGGCTTCATCAGTTGATTCGGTAGCATTCGGGCCGCCCATCAATTCCTGCGGTTTGGCCAATTTTTCTTTTTCTATTGACGCTTTTGCTTGCCGTAGATCTCTGGCAAGCTTTTCAGCTTTCAACTCTTTGGGATCAGGAAGAGGTCCCAGAGGGGTTGGATTCTCGTAATATTGAGACTGATGTGCGCTGAAGTTTTGTTTTCCGGGGGCAGTGACAATGAAACTGGTAAACGCTCCGAGGGCAAAAATGACGGCCGCAAGGCTGAGCAAGAGAGAAACCGATGAAGCATTGAGAACTATTTCCTTTCTCTCTTGCTTTTCGAGACGATTCAAAACTTGAGTTTGATCGACAGTCGGCAGTGTACTCTTTGACTCTTCCGTCAAACGGCGCTCCAGTTGTATCAATTCTTTCGCCAGGGCGCCGGCGGACTGGTAACGATCGTTGGGGTTTTTCTCAAGCAGCTTTCGTACGATCTCTTCAAGCACAAACGGATACTGTGTGCCCAGTGAAGCTTCTTTCAAGGGAAGCGGCTTTTCTGATTGATGCTTCATCATCGTTGACAGTGCAGATTCACCGATGAAGGGCGGAGCGCCGGTCAAGGTTTCGAAAAACACGCAACCAAGTGAATACAAGTCGCTTCTATTGTCTACGCCTATACCGGTGCACTGCTCCGGACTCATATAAAGAGGGCTGCCAAAAATTTCGCCAGTCTTAGTTAGAGTTTGCTGGTTGAACTCGTCGATGCCGGTCAGCTTCGCGATGCCGAAATCGACGACTTTGACAGTGTCCGTTCCGTCTGATTTGCGTGACACCATGATATTGCTGGGTTTAATATCCCTGTGAATGACATGGCTTTCGTGAGCATAACTCAGCGCAAACGCCACTTGAATAAAGATCTTGACGGCTCGCTCAACAGGCAATTGTCCGAGCTTCTTTATCTCATCAGCAAGTGTCTCGCCTTCCACCAATTCCATAAGGAAAAATGGTTGGCCGCCCGGCAAAAGACCAAATTCATAGACCTTCAGCAGATTGGCATGATCGAGCAAGTGGGCCGCTCTTGCTTCGTTCTGGAAACGCCTCCAGGCTCCGTCTGCCGATTGGAATTTATTCAGGCATTTAAGCGCGAACTGCCTTTGCATGAGTAAATGTTCTACTCGATAGACACTGCCCATGCCGCCTTGTCCGAGCAAATCGATAATTTTGAATTTTTCCAGGACAATAAGTCCAGGCTCGAGAACAACCGGAGTCATGGCAAAAAGAGACATCGTGTTTTCGCCGATCGTCTCTGTTCCGTTCAGGCTTTCTCCATTCGTTCCGGTCTCGGCTATGACCGAACCGTTCTTAGCCGGTTGGCCCATTTCGCTGCTGATCTCTAGTTCTTTTGACTTGTCTGCCATCAGGGGGAAGA
>PNKB01000130.1 GCA_013997645.1 Cyanobacteria bacterium PR.3.49 | reverse complement strand
TTTTCCTTTGGTGTTCTCTTCTTGTCTGATTTCATCTTAGCATCGCGTCCGATAAGTCGCCGGCGCTCCGCCGCGAATCCCGAGAATGCCGTCCGGGCAAGAACTGTGGCAGGATGCCACTATGGTATTTCGATCGGGAACTCACCACCATATATGGCGTCGTGTCAAGCCGGCAAACTAGCGGGAGAGCCGCTTTAGCAAATCGATTCGCGATAGAAAGGATATGCAAAAAATCTTTGAGTTCAATTAAGCAAGACGCCCGGAAGTCAAGTATTCATTTTTTGTGTAGACGGGCTAAACTGGCTTCAGGTGAAGCTTTTCGAGATCAATCGAAACAAAATTATCGGTATGTCGACTGCATAAATTTGTGATCTCCGAGAGATAACCAACCCTCCTGTAGAAGTGCGCGGAAATATGTCGCATTGACTGAGTCAATCAAAGAGCCGCCGACGAAAACAGGTCAGAAAGAATCAAATCAAGTACTCACACTCCAAGGTAAAAACTAGAAATGGCGGCATTGATGCAAGAAGACGGCCTTCCGGCTAACCTTCAGAAGCGCATTGAGGAATTGAGAGGGAAAGAATCGAGCTACTGGGAAGACGAAATGTTTTCGCCTGAAGCGCTCACCAACAATTCCTACAGAAGTGAATTAGAGCGTATTTTCAATCTCGATCCGCTAGGGCCCCTTCCGCCTGCGCTATAAGGTCAATACCTAAAAGCGTCAAGGTCGGAGCCAGGTGCTCGATATCAGTTAAAAAAGGTGCAATCTGAGTAGCGTAACCGCCGGTGATGACCGTGGTATGCTCGCCCGGAAGCACTGCTTTGGCTGTCGATATCCACTGTTTGATGACACCGATGTGGGCGAGCAATGTGCCCTGCAGGATGGCATCATCAGTGCGGTGACCAGGCGTTAGCAGATTGACCGAGCGCACTTTGCTCGTCAGGTCGGGCAGCTGGTCGGTGTGTTCATTGAGTGCTCTCAGTGTTCGACCAAGGCCAAGCGTGATCCAACCGCCCTGAAATTCTCCTGCGGCGCTTGCTGCCGTGAATGTGGTGGCGGTGCCGCAGTCGATAACGAAAGCTCCGCGTCCCTTGCCGAAAAGGCGGATGGCTGCTGTGATGCTGGCGACGCGGTCGATGCCGAGAGTTTTATAGACTCCGGAAATGGTCGGCTGCGATTGCGTGGTTATCTGAATCACGTCTTCGCCTGCTTCGCGCAGACGACTCAAAACCACGTCGGAGGCCTCAGGTACGACTGAGGCAACCGCCACTTTTGCTTTGTGGGCGCGAGCGCCCGCCAAAATCGCGTCGGCTGCTTCTTTGGGCAAGAGCGTATCGTGATGCCAGATATCGATAATCTTGCCGCCGTCTACAACGGCGCTCGATATTCTGCTGTTTCCGACATCTACTGCTATGCGTGCCATTAGATCTGGTTAACCATATTCGGTGCCGGCACTCGCCTTGAACCTCCGGTTCAAGACTTGTCCATACACTGGGGATTTTACTGTCTGGCAAGGTATTTGCGTATACCCTTTAGCAAACCCTCAGCTACCCGCCCCTGGACGTTAGGGTCCAGCAGTTGGGCAAATTCCTCCGGATGGATCATAAAACCCACTTCAACTAGAACGGCCGGCATGGCAGTCGGTCGGCAGAGCGCCAAATTTTGGAAGCGGCAGCCGATATCAGGAAAGTCCACGGCGCTAATTACTGAGTCTTTCAATTGCCGCGCCAGCTCTGTTGATTGCGGCTGATACCAGTAGGTCGATGTGCCATGCTCTTTCCACGGATCTCGGCCGTCCGGCAGGGCATTATTGTGCACAGAAACTAGAAGATCGGCGTCGGCGCGCCCGGCTATATTAACCCTTTCATCAAGAGAAACAGTCTCCCCGTCAGTCATGCGCGTCATTATCACCTGCGCTCCGGCACGCTCCAGGGCCGCTTTGAGCTTGAGTGAAATGTCGAGATTGACTGTTTTTTCTTTGACGCCGTTGCAGCCGATCGAGCCATTTTCGCTGCCCCCGTGTCCGGGATCGACGCAGATTTTTAAACCGGCCAGCGAACCATCCATGCCGACCTTAGGCGGATGTTTGACACGAAGGCGCAGGGTTGACCCTTCATAATCGACTTTGTAACCCCACTGGCGGTCGCCCTTGAGTTGCGCGGTCACTTCGAAGACTCCGTCCTGCACCTGGCGGAAAGATATACCTTCGACCATCTCCAGATTGGAGCGTCTGGCGATCTCGTCCGCATCGGTGTCGGCGGGGCTCACCCAGTCGGTGTCCTGGGTGGCGCCATAAATCTTGAGCGTCAGTTTGTTCGGCTTGACTGACTGCTCAACTTGATATGGGAGCCTTTGAGTCATCGGTATGAGTAAAGCATCGCCATAGCGATCTTTTTTTGTATTGATGGTGCGAACCGCAGATGTCGGCAGTGGACCGGATGCACCGAGAACCGGCGGCGTCCAGCCGGGCTGCCCGGTGGAGAGCTGTCGCTTGGCGATAAATACATGTTTGTTGGCTGCGTAGACCACTCGCATCTCGTCACCGTGCCAGCCGTCGGCGATGAGACGAACCCCTCTGGCAATCGGCGTGATTCGCCCGGCTCCGGGACCAACTCGTACTGTGGTGTCGTCTTGTGTCGTTTGCACAAGAAATGGTTGTTTTACAACAGTCACCTTATATGGTGACTGTGCAGTGGCAGTGCGCCCGTCTTTTTCCACTGTAAAAACGGGAGCGCTTTGATCGAATTGATCGAGCGGACCAATCTTTATAAATCCGACATAGCGGTCTAAGCGTGCTGCAGGCAGCCGCTGGTAAACTTGACCGTAAGCCGCATCCAGTCCGGCGTTGACCGCGTCGCTCGGCTGGCTCAATTGGGTGGCTTGTGCTGATGGGGGAGCAACAGTCGTGTATTTGACCGCCGCTTTATTGGCACCCGGCTTGGCACTGCCTGCGGTGTCAGCTCTTCCGGCACGCCGGACTGCTCCGGCGCGTCTTTTGGCCGCCGTCTTTCGCTGCTGTACTTGTTGTTTTAGGGCTACCGAAGGATAAAACGGCACCACGTGCCCATCTAGCTGCATTGTCACTTTAGCGCCCGGAGTTGCCCGCACTGAAAATTCCACCAGCTCTCCTGGCAAAACCCCACGATCGACTGCGGGAGAAACCGAATCAGGCAAAATTTTCAATTCTGCCTCTGAAACCGGCCGTGGTGGCACATCTCTGTTTATCGTAATCGTTTTTGCAGTACCGGCCGGATGCCCGGCTCCTTGCGGACCGCTCGCCCTGTCCAGCAATTGCAGTGTGAAATGATTGGCACCCGGCTGCAAACCGATGACATGGGCGAAAAATCCTGTGCGCCCGATTCTTGCCTCCTGACCGTTGACAGAAAGACCGGCTCCGGGTGCGATTGCACCGATTATAAAAGAGGAAGAAGCAGGCACTTTACCGTTGTCCGGCGGATAAGCAACAAATATGCCGGGTGCATCAGCCGCCTTGGCCGCATAAAGTGAAAGTGCCAGACCGGCTGCCGTAATACCGGCTCCTAATGAAAAGCGCCAGCTGCGGCTGTTTTGCCCCATCATTCCTCCTGGAGTTGTTTTTCTTTCTCTTCGCGCGCCTTTTCAATTTGTTTTTTCAGCGCGTAATCGTTGACAATCCAGTTGAACGGCAGCCCATAGCCCTTGAGAATAGTGACATTGGTGATGGCTTCCTGTGCAGCGGGATTGAGGAATGAAATCACAAAATCGATAGCCGTTCCATAACGCTTGGCAAAAAGTTCTTCGTGCCACTGCATGAATGGTCCGACGTCAAATCGTCCTTTATACCGGTCGAATTGAACGTTGAGCGGGTCCATTACCCAGGTGTAGGACGCTTGCTTCATATCCTTATCCATTTTCCCCGGCTCGACAGGATGATCGAGAATGGCCGGATGTCCCATGGCGCCGCCGCACATTAGAAAAACTTCTTCGGGAAAATTGTCGTTGAGGAGCGGTTCTATCTTGTCGACCTTGATGGTTTGCATGGAAAGCTTGTCACCACCGACGGTGAACTTTCGTCGGGTAGGGTCGTTGCCCAGTTCTCTCAAATCTTTGATGGGAAAACGGTCTGCGCATTCTTTGATGACAATCAGATTATAGACATTGAGCCAATAACTGAGACGCTCTTTGTCGTCGATCATTTTGGCCGGATTGATGTGGGCAATTTCTTTCATGCTCTCTTTGAGCAATGGTGATTTCTTCAGCCCTTGATAGTCGACGCTGTTGTCTTTGACAAATTCTTTCAGCAGTTGTGCGTACTTGTCGAAGCGGTAGGTGACTGGTGTTTCCACCTTTACAAAGGCGGTTTCCAGTGACTCAAAACCATCGCCTACCAACTGGAAGCCGACAAGAAGCAGACCCATAGCCAGGATGCACACACCTATGCCTTTCATGAGCAAGCTGTTGCGTTCGGTCAAGTCTCAACCTCGCCCTTTGGTAAGCTCTTTCATCAGTCAGTCGCAAGTTTCACTAGCTGTCATTAGACATTAAAACACTGATAAGCGCAATCTTATCTCACTTATGAACTGGCCAAACAAAAACGGCGCCGCGAACGACGCCGTCTGACCAAAATTTTGGAGCGTACCGGGGTCGAACCGGTGACCTCTTCAATGCCATTGAAGCGCGCTACCAACTGCGCTAACGCCCCGTAGGAAGTGGTTATACCATAAACAGCCGTGGATGGCACCCGATGAAAACGCCATCCTTAATGGAAGCACACCGACTAATTGCGGCGGATAAGCTCAACCGGCGAGACCAGCTCACCTGATTCATTTGCGCCGCTTTTCGAGCCGCATTGCGAAGCGCCCGAGGAGCTTGATGAGCCGGTTGGGCAAGTTCCACAACCGGCGCTTTGTTCTGCACCGCTTCCGCTCATAGGATTGGCGGGCAGCTTAGCAACTTTCTTGTCGACGCTTCCCGGCAGCTTCCTTGTCAGATTCAGTCCGGTTTTCGCTTCCACGTACTGCTTTGCTTTTTCTTTGCCCCAGCGCAATTTGCTCTTTATATTGAGAAGGAAATATTTGTCCGGAGGCCAGAGGAAAGATGTCTCGAAATAGCACCAAATCGTGCATCCCTGACAGAAATCCCAGGAGCCTTCTGCTTTGCGTTTTAACTGTACGGGCGGGCTTAGCCACAATTCATCGAGATTGGAGCGACCATTTTCATGTTTGATTTTCAGCCTTTCATCATGCATGTGATAGCAAGGCAAGAGCAAATGATCATCGGGCGAAACAACTATTGTGGATGAAACCGCCCGGCAGCGCGGGTTTTTAATTTGATTGCCGCCGTTCAAATAAAACTCGAGAAAGGCCCAGTTGACGCAAACATTGTCGAATTTAGCCAGTCTTTGCAGTTCTTTCACGCCTTCTTTGTGCAACAGATCGTTGCCGCAAAAGTCGAAAACCGGTCCCAGCAAGACAACCACGCCCAGTTCCTGCGCCAGGCGAATGACTGGTTCCATTCCCCATATCGATTCCTTTGTCGCGGTGGCGATTATGGACGGGCGTTCTCCCAGGCTGCGCGCCAGCTTTAAGCTCTCGATGACCCGATCGTACCCATCAATGCCTCGTTCCGCCTTGTATGCGTCACGGTCGGTCGTAGAAAGCGAAAATTTCAGATCGTCAATAAGCCCCACCAGCTCTTTGGCCATGCGTGGATAGAGCGTGCCTGTGTTGGCGATGCTGACGAAAAAGCCCATTTCTTTGGCGGCTCTCAGCACTTCCGGCAAGTGTCTATAGATAAGCGGCTCGCCACCTGTAAAGTCTAAAACCTTTACACCAAGCCGTTTGAGCGCCGCCAGATTTTCAATAATCGTCTCCGGTTGGCTCTCTTTGATGCGGATATTTTCCGGCTTAATCGGAATATCGCAATAAGTGCAGCGCGAATTGCATTTGTAAGTCAGATAGTAATTCGCAAGGATGGGCGGCACTGAAGGTCCTGGTAAATCGTGTCAGTTCTATATTCGAAGTCTTGCCAACTGCCTCGGCGTCAACATTTAACGGCGTCTTGGGCGGCCGAATGGTTCCCTGGCGCAACTCGGCTTGTTGCAATGCAAATACAGTATATTAGAGCCCCAATCACTGCATTATCTGGTTGCCAGGAACGATGCCCTGGGTAATAAAGTCGTTTTCGGACCAGAATTGCCAGCCTCCTCCCTTCCTTGAGTTTTCAGTAGGTTTTCTGTGCGTCACCCTAATTTGCTCAAAAGAGAAGATTCCGTTCTTCTTATCGTTGATGTTCAAGAAAGTTTTCGCTCCAACATCAATGATTTCGCCAATCTGACCCGAAACATCACGATAATGGCGGAGGCGGCCAAGATTTTGAAATTGCCGGTGGTGGTCACTGAGCAGTATCCACAAGGCTTGGGCAATATTGTTGCAGAAATTTCAGCTTGTCTGGGCGAGCATAAACTGTTTGAGAAGAGTTGCTTCAGTTGTTGCGGCAACGAGCAATTCATGTCTTACCTGGAAGGCACAGGCCGCAAACAGATTGTGGTCACGGGCATTGAGACGCATGTGTGCATCAACCAAACCGCGCACGATCTGATGCAAGCCGGCTATCAAGTGCATCTTGTCAGTGACGCAATTTCCAGCCGCAGTCAGAAGAACCGGGAGATTGGATTGGAGAAGATGGTTCAGTCCGGAGCAATTCCGTCATCCGTCGAAACCGCTCTTTTTGAAATGTTAGTAGAAGCAAATACAGAAACATTCAAAGCCGTTCAGCGTCTGGTCAAATAGTGGCAAAAACATCGAACCGCTGGTGGTGGCGCATTGAGGCTAAGAGTTGCTACACAACTCGCTAAATGAGCGTTATCCCTTGGATAGATATCCCGCAATGTGATTTACTTTGCGCGGAAGCTTGCCAACAACAAGACGTCAAGCGAATTATGGAAACCCCCGGTATGCGAATTCTTTCTCCAGTCGTGCCCAGACGTACGGGTGCAGTGGGAGCGCTTTTGTCGTTGTCATGCATACTTAGCAGCACTCAGGGACTGCTGTTCGGCATGCCGGCCTGGGCGCAAACTTCCTCGCCTTCAGGATCTCCTTCGTCCAGCGGTGCTCCTCTATCGACACCGAATGGCCCGCCTCCTGCTGCGCCTAACGATCAACTTTCCTATCCGTCCAATCCGCCGGCGATAAATCAACCTGCCAATCCGCAGGTTCCCACGGGCGGCAACGATGGATTGCCGAGCGGAGCACCGGTGGGCAGCGAGCTGGAATACAATCGCACCGGCGGTGTTTCCAGCCAGGACGAATTAAGACAATCGCCGCTCGCGCCATTTTTCCGCAAACAAGAAACACAAGTAATTGAAGGGCAGGCAGCCGATTTCAGAAACAAATATCTGGTCGGCGAATCGATCGAATTGCAATTGCCCCGCCCCGATCAAATGATCCCGCTCGGTGGCCGATTGCCGCCAATCAGGCTGGAAGCCAGCTACACACATCCTGTAAATTTGAAAGATGTTTTGCACTATGCAGTCGATAATAATCTCGATATTCGCATACAGCAAGAACAGGTAAACACTGAAAAGTGGCGCCTCGGCGCGCAGATGGGGCGCTTTTTGCCTGACACGATTATTGATTATCAATCTCAGTATTTGCAAGGTTCGCAATTGTTGGGCGGCACCATTCCAATCAATTTTGCTACGCCGAACGTCTTGACTCATGCTGGTTTTCGCTACTACGGATTTCGGGGCGGCGCCGTTATGTTCGGCACGCTGGCCCAGCTGCATACTTTTAGAGCTTCCAAACAACAACTGAAAGTCAGTGTTAATGACACTCTTCTTGAAGTCGCCCGCCAGTACTACAACATGATTCGCAATCAGGCTCTCCTGCAAATTCAAACGAGAGCCGTTGAAGTTTCCAAAGCGCAAGTCACTCTCAACCAGCAACTGCAGCGCGCCGGCACGGGCACAAAATTTCAAGTCTTGCAGGCCGAAACTCAGCTGGCACGCGACGAGCAGAATTTGCTCACGCAGCAAGTAGAGTTGCGCCGCACTGCCATCCGCCTGGCCACCACGCTCAACTTGAATAACAGCGTCAATCTTTTGTCTCTCGAGCCGGAAGTAAGAAAGGTGCGATTGCTCGATCCGAATATCGACGTCAATCGCATCATCGCTCTCACCATTCTCAATCGTCCTGAGCTCAGACAATTCGAAGAGCTCAGGTTGGCTGCTCGACGGCAAGTTCAAGTTGCTGCCGCACCGCTTTATCCGCGCTTTTCATTTTTTGGCACCATTACAGGCAGCGGTCAGACCTTAAGTCAGAAATATTCATTCGTGCCCGGTTCATTCAGAGATGTGCCTGTCGTTGGTGGACCCACACCGCAGGGGCAAGTTATCGATCTCACGCAAGGCAACGGCAACAACCCCACCGGCAGTATTACTTCTTTCGTCAATCCGGCCTTGAATTCCAGTCTGGTTGGCTCTGGGCAAGTTTTCACACCGCCTACTTTTGCCTCGCGCCAGATTCGCCCGTCTTATGCCATCGGTTTCTTATTCGATTGGAATCAGGAAGGCATGGGCGTGCCGACAGCCGCCACGGTAGGCGCCCAGAAAGCCCAGGCGCGGCAAGCTCTTTTGCGCTCCAATCAAACGCTTATCAATGTTTTGCAGGAAGTTCGTGACGCCTATCTGACCAGCCAGACTGCCGAGCGCCAGATTGAAGTGGCGACAAAAGGCGTGCTTTCCTCCGCCGAGGAATTGCGTCTGGCTCGTGTGCGCCTGGCCAACGGCGTAGGCACCAACATCGACGTTATCAACGCACAGCGCGATTTTACTCAGGCCCTGGTCACGAAAGCCGACGCAATTGTCGTTTTCAACATTGCCCAGGCGCAACTTTTGAGAAATATGGGTTTAATATCAGTAGATAATCTGACTTCTGGAAGACTTGTCACTCAATAGCCGTTAGGCGAAGACAAATTCTGGGCTTGAAGTCACAAGGGGGCTTGCCTCGGGTCCCCCGGAAACCCCGGTACATTCGTGGGCTAATTTTGAGGAGTGCTCCCTTGGCGGACAAAAACCTCATAGGAATGGTCAGAGGGTTGCTCAAACGCTCTCGCAGCGAGAACAGCGGTCCTAAGCTGTTTCGCCTGAAAGAGACTAATCTTTTGCGCAGTGAAGATGAAATAACTGGCGAAGAGGCTCAGGTAGCTCGAGAACAAAGTTACACTGATCTCTGGCTTTCGGCTCTGGACAATTCCCCGGCCGGTGAGAAAAAACAGCGTCTGGCCGGCGCGGCAGCGGGCTCTGCGCGGCGCGGTCCGTCCGCCAATGAATTGAGTTATACCGATGTCTGGATGAAGTCTTTGGCTCCGCCGCCTGAAGCGCCCTCAGAGTTGCAAGCGGACAGCGATCGCTTGAAGGAAGGGCAAGAGGTCAAAGAGGATGACTACAAAATCCTCTTTCAGGTGGACAGACCGGGTTTCGGCACATCATACCTGGCTTCTCATCAGGTCATCGACGCCGACGGCAACTTCCTGAAAAAAGTGGCCGTACTCAAGCGATATCATTTGCTCGCGCCCAAAGACCCGGACATGCCTGATGCGGCCAGCCGCTTTATGAAGTATGCCAAGCGCATTGCCAAAGTCAGCCACCCCAACATCGTTCCGGTGCTCGATTATTTCGTCGAGGGCGAGTATGGTTATCTTGTCCATCAGTATCTGGAAGGCTTTTCACTCAAGAAGCAAATTCGCCAGCTTGGCCCGCTGGATGAGAAGGTGGTTGTCGGTCTGCTCTTGCAGATGAGCGACATGATCGGACATTTGCATGACCAGCCATCACCGGTGGTGCATATCGATTTCACGCCCGACATTTTGCAAATGTGGCGCGGCAATACTTTGAAGCTTATAGACCTTGGCCCTGACCCGAGCCGCGGCATTTTCTCCGCTCGGGCAGGCAAGAGCTATTTGAAATATCTGGCACCGGAGCGCGTCAATTCCAAACCGGACGAGCGCACGAATATGTATTCGATGGGGGCGACTCTGTTTTTCCTTATCACCGGCCGCTCGCCGGTAAAGGGCGTAGAAGCGCTTCATCCGCGCTCCTACAACAAGCGTGTCAGCCCGCAATTGGATGCCATCATCGCCCGGCTGACTGCAGCCGATTACAAAGATCGCTACGCCAGCATCGCTGAATTGAAAGATTGCGCGTTTATGGCGCAGCTCTTTTACGGCACGAAGTGAGATAGCCAATCTGGCCTCAAGCAGCTCAGGCAGACGGTTTTATTCAACCAAGTAGATTTTATTCGGCAGCTTTTCGCAGTCCACGGCGTGACCGCCTTTAAGGTCCGACCATTGATCGCCGATGTTGACGACGATGGTGAAGCCCATCTTTTCGATTTGCTCTCGGAGCGGAACCTTGACCGACTCGGCTCCGCCGCCATCGCCTTGCTTGCGCATCAAAAGCCCGTCATAGGCGACCTGGCGTTTTACCAGATTGGCAATCGTATCGGCACGCAATCCTTCGTGCCGGCCCGTCACAAAGAAAATGGCAAAGCCGTTCTTGCGCGCCCATTGGATAAACTCAGCGGTCTTCGGCAAGAGTGGCGCATCAGCCTGCTTAATCCAGGCTTCAAAGCCCGGCCAGCTGAATTTCGGTGTTTTCTCGAAGTGTGGGCGATTGTCTATGAGCGTCTCGTCCAGGTCCGAAACGACGGCCGGCTTGCCTTTGGCGCTGCCTTTTTCCTTGTCTTTGAGGTATTGCTTGCAGGCTGCGTAAGCATCGGCTATCGCTTTATCCGTTTCTTTCTTGTACTCGGATGTCTTGCTGAAATCGATGCCTATTTTGTTGCCGAAGTCCTTTTCCACCAGGGGCGGGGGCTTAACGTCATTGGCGGGCAGGGCTAGCACTCCCTGTCCAAGAGTGAGTGCTGACAGAGCCAAAAGAAGCGAAGGATTGAAAGGCAATCGCACGTTAATTACCCCAGAAAGGAAGCGTCACAACACTTTCAGCCACCGGCTGAGTTGGTTGCGCCTATTTTACGCTCTCTACAAAACTTGCGTGCATACGGACGGCGATACGTGCTTTAAGCACCGCGCATGCTGACGCCGCGTCCCATGGCATAAGTGGTGTGACCGATACATGTCTTTTCTTTGGCGGAAGACTTGGTCACTTCAATGGTTCGTTGTTCGGTCGGCGCTTCTGCTTCCGTGCCGTCGTAATGACCCCAATAAGTGACGCCGACTTTGAACTTTTTGTCTTTGGGCGCAGGCAGAAAGCGCTGCGGTTCGGCAATAGCGATAAGCAATACCAGTGCGACCAAACCGCCGAATATATAGAAAAAGTCCATGTCTTAACCCCGCTGGATGAGAATACCCCTGCCCTCCCCAAAAATCCGGGAGGGAAATGCCCCTGCATTGCGCATAAGGCAAGTGGTATGGTCTTCCCCTGTTTCCGCACGGCCTGAGGCTCGCGGAAATCAAGTGGTTATAGGTTAAATGAAACCGCCAGGGTTGTCCATGGGAAATGCCCCAATTTGAAGGCGCTTAAGTTTAAAAAGTAGAAATAGTGGGCGTTTTCGGACCTTCCTGGCAAAACTTTTAGGCGCTGGGCTTGGCAATGGATACCCGCGTCTTACAAAGGACAAAACAGACGTCGATGAACTAATCCATATCAATAGGTTGAACCCCGAAAGTTACTCGCACCGCATTTAGTGCGCCGTGGGTCCAATAAAAAGCGGCACGAAGATCTGCCTTCGCGCCGCTCAATACTTTTTTTGAGAGGGTTATTGTTTTACTAGTTCGGCCAATTCGCTGTACATGCCAGCTATTTGAGCGGCAACTATCGCGGAAGAATTTTCTTCCTTGGAATACTTCGTGAATTCTTCTGCTTTTCTCTCGAACATACCGAGCAATCTTTGGTTGAAGTTGTGGATGTGATCGTTCATTGGCGTGCTTTCTAGTGGGCTGAGACGCGGTTGCTGCGGGTGGGGACCCGCTGCTTGGCTGATTTGTAATCGAAGAAGTTGAATTAATTCTGTCTCAAACTGATGTCAAGCTCAAGAGTTTTTTTGCAAGTTTCGATCAATTCGAAGAAAGTTTAATCAACTTGCGTATATCTTCTCGATGTCTCCGGGTGGTGGCGCCGGTGGTATTACCAGGTCGGTTTGGATTTGGCCTCGACCATAAATCACGAATTTTTACGCATTCATAACCTTTACAAAGCCGCATGTAAAGCGCCTTTTGGGATTCTCAAAAAGAGCAATTTTTGAGTGGTATCGAACCTGGTGAGGGATGCGCTGAGAGAAATGAATTTTTGCCTGTGCAACCCCCCGCGGTATCACCAGCAAATAAAAGGCCGAGGGCGAATACCCTCGGCCTTACTCAACGCCTGAATTTCTAGTTCGTCCTAGCGCTTGCGACCTTTGGAAGCTTTGCTGGTCTTCTTGGCAGACTTTGCAGCCGGCTTGGAAGCAGACTTGCTTTGAGAAGCATAGGCTTTCTGGCGCATGTTGCCGTTGACGATATCCTTGAGCTCTTGTCCGGCTCTGAAAGCAGGAACGCGGCTGGAAGGAATGCGCAGCGGAGCAAGAGTTCTGGGGTTGCGGCCAGTTCTGGCTTGACGGTTGCGTCTTTCAAACGTACCGAAACCTACGAGCGTAACCTTTTCGCCTTTGCTGATAGCACCGGTGATGGTGTGCAGAAAAGTGGAAATGGTTTCGCTGACGATGGTCTTGGGTTGTCCGGTAAGCTCAGCAATTTCGCTGATCAGCTCAGCACGGTTCATTCGATATCCTCCTTAAATGAAAAACCCAGTTTTTGGCTTCCAAGCTGCGGATGTTATCACCCGCTAATTAGTAAAACAAGCCGGATAGAGCCAAAATCTTTGCCCGTCGGTCCGTTCGGGCCTAGCTCGAATACCCCAAAAGCTTCTCCTAATAAAGGTTTGCAGCTCTCTTTTCGGAATCGATTTTTTATCTTGCCGGGGGCGAATTTACAGATAGGGTGTCGGGTTGCGCCGCCGACCAGTTAAGATAAGACAAGAAGAGTTATCGATATATGGTTCACTCGCAGTTCGCTTATCAGCCAACATTGCGCCAATTGCTCGGTTCTGAGGCGTTCGCCGAAGCACAGGTACTTTGCGCTGAAGATAGAATCGATGCGGCGGTGTCTCAGGTAATCTCCAATTTGTCCTCGCCATTTCGCGCCGGAAGCTTGCTGGTCAATAAGATCGAGGCTTTCGACGGAAAGGAATTGAGGAATGTCGGCGAGCTTTCGGCTCTGGTTGTAATTAAGCCGCTCAGCGATCCTGCCATTCGCCCCGCCACGGCATCGCGCGGGCAGCGGGGAGCTGAGCCTGTTGCCAAGCTGGTTGTGCCTGCGCTTGCTCCTGCGCTCAATTACGAAGCAGCGCTGCAAGCACTGCTGAGAGTTTGCCAGGAAGTCGATGTTCCATTAATTAGCCTGCCTGGATTTGGCGACCCTGCGCAAATTTCGGACGAAGTGCGCTTCGCCTTTTTACGCCAATTGAAATTGAACAGCACCAGGCTGCACACATTTTTGATGAATCTGGTCGTCGAAGAAGGTCTGGAAGGTCTGGTGGAAGAAGTTTCCAACCAGCTCAACCGCCCGCTCAGTATCGAATCGGCACAATTCTCCCTGAAGGCGTCCAAAAATATGGGTGGAACACCCGCCAGCCAGCAGCGCAGTATGGCTGATGAAGTGTTCAAAACAGTGCGCAAGCAGCTCAAGGCCGGCGACAATAACGACGGCAAAGACTGGATTATCCCCACCTTGAAAGTCGGGCGCCGGTTGGTTGCGCCTATAATGCTGGGCGAAAATATCGTCGGCTACATCTCTTCTATGGTCCGCCCGAACGATGATACCGAGGCTATTGCCGAGCTTCTGCGCCCGGCGGCGCTGGCGGCGATGATTGAGTTTCACCAGAATCGCCAGACCGGTCCTATGTTCGCGGCGACGCAGAAAAATCTTCTCAAGGACTTGCTTCTGGGCTCTTCACTGGCTGCATCCGATCAAGAAAGGTTGGAGCAACATTACGGCTTTGACCTGGCCGACGGCATTCTTGTCTTTGCCGCCAGCGCCCTAAACGCACAGGGTCAGCCTTTTGCCCTGGATGGATTGGCTGAGAGCTTCGGCATTATCACCGAAATTGAAGGCACAGCCGCAGTTGTCGTGCCGTACGTATCCAAGTCCGGCAAAACCTGGCAGCAAGTCTCAGAAGAGTTGAAAAAGGCACTGAAAGAACTCGTTAAAGGTAAACCGGGCGGAGCGGACGCCAAAGTGCAGATCGGTGCCGGACGTATGGCGGAGACTGCCCTTGATCTTGCCGACAGCTACAGAGAAGCCCGTCAGGCGCTCATAGTCGGCTCCATGATGCACGTAGACAAGGAGTTCGTGCTCGGATACGGCGACCTTGGCGTCAAGCGTCTGCTTTATTTGATGATTGATCACCCAGAGCTGGAGAGGTTTTGCGAGGAAATCATCGAGCCTCTGGAAAGCTATGACGAGGAGTGGGAAAGTGAGCTGGTGCCCAGCCTGCGTGTCTATCTTGCCGAAGGAGCCAATCTCAACTCGGCGGCCCGGGCTCTCTTTATTCACCGGCACACGCTGCGCTATCGATTGGAGCAAATTGCCGAAATTCTCAAAGTTGATATCGACTCGCAGGAAGTGTTGCTAAACTTGCAGATCGCTTTTCAAATTCGCGACATGATGGGCGACGGCACAGGAAAATGAGGGGATGAGCGGCAAGGCCATCCAGGCAATCGAGATTTCCAAGCGCTACGGGTCCACCCAGGCGGTGCGCACGCTTAATCTCGATGTGGAAGAAAGCGAATTTTTCAGTTTGCTGGGACCTTCCGGTTGCGGCAAAACCACCTTGTTGAGAATGATCGCAGGCTTTGAAACACCGTCCACCGGCCAGCTTTTCGTGGGCGGCAAAAATGTTTTAGGAGTGCCGCCGCACAAACGTCCGGTCAATATGGTTTTTCAAAGCTATGCGCTCTTTCCGCACTTGAGCGTAGCCGAAAATGTGGCCTTCGGTCTTAAATCCGGTCCCAAAATTGCCCAGGCAGAAATGACTGCACGCGTGGGCGAGGCACTGAATCTGGTGCGCCTGGCGCATCTTTCCGAACGCCTTCCGGCACAGCTTTCCGGCGGGCAGCAACAGCGAGTGGCTCTGGCAAGGGCGATTGTAAATCGACCAATGGTGCTGCTTTTGGATGAACCTTTATCGGCTCTCGACCCACAGATAAGAGAGGAGATGCAGAGCGAATTGGCCAGACTTCAGCGCGAATTGAACATGACTTTTGTCATGGTCACTCACGATCAAGGTGAAGCGCTGGCGCTGTCCAGCCGCATTGCTGTTTTCTATAATGGCAATCTGGAGCAGATCGGCACTCCCAAAGAGGTTTACGAACGCCCGTCCACTGCATTCGTGGCGCGTTTCATCGGCAACACGAATTTGATCGAAGGCACGCTTGTTTCATCAGACAGCAGTTCTGCCCGTGTGAAATTGAACAATCATAAAGAAGTCACAATCGACAATAGCACCGTTAATGGTGCGGCAAGCGGCAGTAAAGTCCTGATTTCCGTCAAGCCCCAAGCGTTGACGATCAGCAATCAATCGGATGGACTGGAATCGAAGGTCATCCATCGCAGCTATCTGGGTGCTTCCACCGAATATTTGGTGCGCTCGAAATTAGGAACTGAGCTGGACTTGAGAGTAGCTCACGTCACAGGGCACTCAGATGCGTATGACGTGGGCCAGGACGTTTTTATCGATGTCGATTGGAAGAATTGCACGATACTGAAGAATACGGAGGAAACCGGCGCCGGTGCCTTTGAGAGCAGGGGAGAGCCGTCTTGAGCCTCTCCAGGCGCACATTCCTGCGTGGCATGACCGGCGCTCTTCTTTCTCCGGCATTGGCAGGCTGTGGCGGCAGGGTGAGCCGTGACGGCGGCGGCGATACAGTAAATATTTACAGCTGGGCTGACTACCTTCATCCTGACACAATTCCGGAATTCGAAAAACGGTCGGGCTCGCGGGTCGTCTATGACACTTTTGCCTCCAATGAAGCCTTGCTGGCCAAGCTTCAAGCCGGCGCCTGCGACTACGACATCGTCGTTCCTACAGGCTACATGCTTCGTCAACTGGTCAAACTGAATCTGCTTCAAGAGCTGGATCACGAAAAAATTCCTAATTTGAAGAACATCATGAAACGCTTTCAAAGCCCGGCTCATGATCCGGGTTTGAAAT
>PNKB01000129.1 GCA_013997645.1 Cyanobacteria bacterium PR.3.49 | reverse complement strand
CTGCCCGGTAAAGCGCTTGATCAAAACGTCAACCATCGAGAAAAGGCAGATTCTCAAAAAGTTGGCAATAGAATCTTTTTGAAAATCGACAGGTGGAAACAGCAAATCGGCCAGCGGTCTCAACTTCTCACTTTTTGCCACCATCATGCTGTGAAACGTCCAGAACCAGAAGATTGCATTAGGAACGAAATCGATCGATTCTTGCTCGAATCCGGTTTTATCCGCCAGCATTTTTATGGTTTCAGGCGTGAAGAAAAACCAGTGGCGGGGGAAATGATACCCGCCCCAGTGACCGTTTTTGAACCACTGTGCATCTACAGAGCCGATGTTTGGTGTTTCGAACCAGAAAATTCCGCCCGTCTTCAAAAGCCGAAAGACCTTCTCGGTAAACCATACAGGATCGCTGACGTGCTCTATCACATGACTGGCCACGACGAGGTCGAACGCGTTTTCGGCAATGGCGGCATCTTCAAAACGCCCTCTATAGGTTATGTGACCGGCGGCCGAAGCTAATACCACCGCTTCCACATTGAAATCCACACCGTGCGTCTCTACTTTGTCGGCATGCCCTTCTCTGTAGAGATTGAGCAAGTGTCCATCACCGCAACCGATATCGAGGATTTTGACTTGTCCTTTTTCTTCCACGCCCGCCAATTGCAGCGACTTGGCAATCTTGGCCCGGAAGCCCTTGTAGCGCAGAATGCTGAGAATAGACTTGGGATTGGCTTTGCGCCTCAAAATATCCTGATTATACGAATAGTAATTGGGAGGATAAATCGTACCCAACTCACGAAAATCAGGACGGGGGTCCAAATAAATCAACTGGCAGCCGGTGCACCTGACGACATTGAATACATCGTCAGTCGTATTGGTGTACTCATGCTCCCTGCCTGTGGTGACAGGGGCGCGCCTGTACGACCCGCAAATATTGCAGCCGCTGTCCACCGTCGCTATCCTCTGCTTGGGCGGTCGATCGGCTGCGTCTTTCTGCTTGCGCACTATTGATTCCATTAACTACCAATTTGAGTCGCAAAGAGTGACTTGATGACTGAATTTGCGGTGCGCTCGGCGTCGGCTATGCAATCGGGAATTCCTACTCCATCATAGGCCGCGCCGCAGAAATAGGCGCCGCCAAGCTTGCCTATTTCATCGTCGATTTTCTTGACCAGCACCTTGTGCCCGACAGCATATTGCGGCATCGAGTCATACCAGCGAGAGACACGAGCTTCTTTGAAAGGCCGCCCTCTGGCTGGAGATTTTATAGAGAGGTAAAAACTGAGATCGGCAAAAGAGCGCCGGCATAATTCTGCATCCGACAATTCCATCATTTGAGGAAACAGCGCTCCGCCTACAAAAGCACGCAATACGGCCAGATTTGCAGGAGCGCGTCCTTTGAATTTGACACTGGAAAAACTCGCCGCTATTAAGGTGCGCCTCAGCTTTGCCGGAACTACAAAACCGAAACCATCCAGAGGGTGCAAAATATTTTCTCTTTCAATAATGAAATTAATTACTGCAGAGGAAGCGTAAGAGATTTGAGACAGCAGCAGTGCGGCGTCCGGCGCCGCCTTTTGAAGCAGTTTTGCCAGAGCCTTGGCCGGCAAGCATAAAACAATCACATCCGCCTCAAGAAAGCTTCCGTCAATGATTTCAATCTTCCATTGATTGTTGGCCGGCTGCATGCTCAGATTTTTCACTGCCTTGTTCAGATGAATAGAGACACCAGTCAAGTTTTTCTCAAGCGCCGCAACCAATGACCCCATACCTCTTTCCGGCGCAACGAACATGCTGTATCTGACGCTTTCAGCGTTGCCTTTATGCCCGCTGTTTGCACCGTCATTGTTTGAATTCTTTGCATTTGCTCTGCGCAGTCCGGTAACGACGCTGCCGAATTCAGCTTCATACTCGAGAAACTGAGGCATGGTGGCACGCATGCTGAGTTTCTCAGGATCGGCCGTGTAGATTCCAGAAAAAAGCGGCTGGGCCAGCATCTCCAAAGTTTCTGCCCCCAGTCTGCGACGCACAAAGCTGGAAAGACTCTCATCGAAATCGTCGGGCAATTTGCCGCCGGACAGGGCATCATGACGCGGCACCAGAGGCTCGCAGATAGCACGCAACTTACCGCCGAGGCTCAAACATGGCGACGCTGCAATAGCCGCAATACTCGCCGGTGCAAGCAAGCGAAAACCATCCGGCACCGGTAAAAGACAGTCGTCGGTGGCAATAAAAGCGCGGCGATTTTCTTGGCATGTCTCGACGATCTCGTTATCCATTGCCAGCTCTTTCATCAATCTGACACCGGCCGGCTTGGTGCTCAGCATCGAGTCCGGTCCGCATTCTAATAAACAGCCCTGGGAGTTGACGGTTTCAATGACACCGCCCAATCTTGAAGAGGCTTCAAGAATGCTTATTTCCAGAGGTTTTCCTTTACTGAGCTGTTGCAAGTGAAAGGCAGTCGCCAGTCCGGATATGCCACCACCAATGATGACTACTTTTTTGGGAGGCGGCATCATAGTGAAAACTCTCTTCGTTGTTATTTGCGTCCGAGTTCATGCACAACTTCGACCAGATATTTCACGTTTTCATAGGGCGTCTCCGGCAACACACCGTGCCCAAGATTGAAGACGTGACCGGGTCGACCTTCGGCTTGCTTTAAAATTTGCTCGGCGCGCCGTCTTATTTCATCTTTTCCGGCAAAGAGAATCACCGGGTCGAGATTTCCCTGCACGGCTCGGTCGTGACCGATTTTCTGCCAGGCAGCCTTAAGCTCAATTCTCCAATCGACACCGATTGCATCTCCTCCGGCTTGCTTCATCAGCTCCAGCAGTGCCGATGTGCCGGTGCCAAAGTGAATCAGCGGAGCCTTCTTGCTGACACCGGATATAGTGCGAGCCATATGCGGCAATACGTATTCTATGTAATCGTTTTGGCCAAGACAGCCAATCCAGCTGTCAAAGATCTGAACAGCTTGTGCTCCGGCTTCAATCTGATTGTTCAAATGTTCGCTGACGATTTTGGAAAGATGCTGCATGAGCATATCCCAGGCACGCCTTTCGGTGTACATAAAGCGCTTGGTCTTCTCGAAATTTCTCGATGAGCCTCCTTCGATTAGATATGAAGCAAGAGTAAACGGCGCACCGGCAAATCCAATCAGGGGAATGTCGCCAGGCAATTCACGACGGGCTGCTTTTACTGCATCCAAAACGTAGGACAAACTGTCTTTGCAGTCGATTTGCGGCAATTTTTCAACGTCTGCAAGCGAACGCACCGGATTATGAATGACCGGGCCATCTCCTTTTACAAACTCCAGACCGCAGCCCAGAGATTGAAGCGGAAGCAATATGTCGGAGAAAATAATCGCGGCATCCACCTTCAATAGCTGCACGGCCATCACGGTCACTTCCGCACAAAGTTCGCTGTTGTGGCAGAGTTCCAGAAATCCGGTTTTTGCCCGCACTTCTCGGTATTCCGGCATGAAGCGACCGGCCTGTCGCATCAGCCATACCGGCGTATATGCCGATTGCTGACGGCGCAAAGCCTGCATGAATGGTGCCTCGGCAAATGTGTCGGCCGTTTGCGCTGTAGATATGGCTGGCATTCCCGGCTTCAACTCGGTCACTTAACTATCCTTGCCTTGCTGATTGCGCAATGCGAACACTGCCTCCAATACCTCAGCCACTACCTGGTCAGGAGTCGAGGCACCGGCTGTTACACCAATTGTGATATCACCATCGGGCAGCCAGTTATTCTCAACGATGCATTGGCTCTCGCTTTGCGGCTTGTGTTTGATCGTATTGCCGGGCCCGATGCAGGAGGGACCGTCAATATGATAGGAAGGTATTTTCTTGTGATCGGCTATCTCGTGCAAATGACCTGTATTGGATGAATTGAACCCGCCGATAACTAAAATCACATCGAGCTTCTCTTCGACGAGATTGAGCATCGCATCCTGCCTCTCTTGTGTGGCATCACATATGGTGTCGCCCGGGCTGAGGAAATGTTTGTCGAGATTTTCCGGTCCGTACTTCGTCAGCATTGTGCGCTCGAAAAGTTTTCCTATCTGTTCGGTTTCACCCTTCAGCATCGTTGTCTGATTGGCTACTCCAATACGCAAAAGCCGCTCGTCAGGATCAAATCCTTTGGAATGGGCGGAACAGAAACGCTTGAGAAACTCTTCTTTGCTGCCGCCGTTCAAAATATATTCGGACACCCAACCGGCTTCCGACATATTCTGCACGATCAAATAGTGACGGGCTCGGGAAGATGTGGCGATGGTTTCTTCATGGTTGTACTTGCCGTGAATGATCGCCGTAAACTCCCCTTGTTCGTACTTTACGACCCGATTCCAAACTCTGGACACCCAGGGGCAGGTAGTGTCGACAATCTCGCACTTTTTGGATTCGAGCAATTCCATCTCTTCCACTGACGCGCCGAAAGCAGGCAAAATCACTACTTCTCCTTCTTTGACAGGAGAGAAATCTTTGCTGCCGTCTTCTTTCGCGGCGATGAAGTCAATTTGCATTTCGCGCAAGTTCTGGTTGACCACGGGATTGTGGATGATCTCGTTGGTAATCCAAATGCGTCTGTCCGGGAAATGGCGCCGAGCTTCGTAGGCCATGGACACTGCTCTGTCGACCCCCCAGCAAAAGCCGAAAGCCGAAGCCAATCTTATAGTCAATCCAGAGCGCACCAGAGTATTGTTATTTTCTCTCAGTTCGGCGATTAATGCCGAGTCATACGCAGCCTTCAACTCGCCATGGATCTCGTCTTTGAGACCGAAACCTTTGCGATGGTAAGTCGCATTATTGTTGGATTGAGGTGTTGATTGAGACTTGGATTGAGACATACTCACTTTATAAACGATGGTGCCGACTGCGTGCCTGCGCCCTTTGCAGCCGCGCATGATTTTACAGTACACCAACAGAGTATGTACTAATACGGTGTTATTATGGCTTCGTCTTACGCTTACTATGACCCCTAGTTACCAAGAGTCACCAATTAAGGGAGTCGGGAGCAATCAGCGGAAACCCCGCTACGGCCTGTTCTGGAGGATACGACGTGAACAAGAAGATCGGTTTATTGGCGCTTCTCGCCCTCACCCTTAATACTTCGCCTGCTTTTGCAGAAAGCGAAGGCTCAATGGCTAAGCAAGCCCTGATGCTGCCAGTACGCATGGTCGCAATGGGCGGCGGTATGGTTTTCGGTATTCCCGTTGCGATCGTTCGCCGCACAGGCGCTCGCAGCGTCGGCTTCAGCGAGCAGTTTGCCGATAACATCGGCGGCAAAGAGCACATGATTCCCTTGGGCATGGCTTCCTTGATGGGCGTTCCTTTCGGCATGGTAGTCGGAACTGCAGAAGGCGTGTACTCCGGCGGCAGAAACTCGATCAGCCACGGCTGGGAAAAACCCTTCAGCCTGGATTCCTTCAGCATGGGCGAAGAACTCGATTCTCACTAAACCTTGTGCAATTGAAACAGCACATTAGTTAGTTGGATTATTTGATGGGGGCGGATATGCAAACCGTCCCCATTTGATATATTTGGCTGAATTTGTTCGTCAGTTGGAGAGAAGCCTTCCATGCAGACCGATCGACAAACAGCGGTAAAAGGCGTTAAAGCGCTCGTATTTGATATGGACGGCGTTCTGATAGATTCAGAACCGCTTCACCTCATCGCTTACCAGAGGTATCTTGCCGATTTCGGTCTGACCTTTCTGGAGGAAGATAACCACAAATTCCTTGGAATGAAGGATCTGGATTGCGCAAAACATCTTCTGGAGCGCCACAAGCTGGAGATGACGGCGATTGAATTCGTAGAGCGCAAGGAGGCGGTGCTGCATCAGCTATTCAAAGAACAGTTGCAGGTTCAGCCTGGAGTTCGTCAAACCCTGCAAAAGGCTTTCGAATTGCAGATACCAACTGCAATAGCGTCGTCTGCAACGATGCCCACAATCGAATTGGTCGTCGAGCTGACCGGCATCAGAAAGTATTTCCGGCACCTCTGCTCGGGAGATGAAGTGCCGAATGGCAAGCCGGCACCGGATGTATTTCTTTTGGCGGCAGAAAGACTGGGCGAGAAACCTTCTGAGTGTCTGGTAATTGAAGATACTTTCAATGGGGTTTGTGCAGCAAAGGCAGCGGGTATGATGTGCATTGCCATTCCGTGCCAGGCTACTAGGCACCAGGATTTCGCACACGCCGACCTGGTCCTGAGCAGCATGGAAGAAGTCAACCTCGAGGAGCTCGTAACTCCAAGAAGTTTGGCTTGACATTAAGAAAAGCTGCGAGGCACATGCTTGGCAACAACATGTCTTTGATCGCTTTTTAATTAGTGGGTATAACGAAACGAGTAAGTGACTGAGTTAGTCGTTAGGTAGGTACCAATAATGAAATCCATTGAGAAGGATAGGATTCTCAGGCTGAATTGCCCTGGCTTCGGCGAAGAGTCTTTCCTCACATCCGGGCGCGCCAAACCTCTCGATTACTACACAGCCATAATTGTGAACCCGGTGAGCACGTTGCACCTGTTCGATCGAGATCCGGACATGATCCGCCAGATCGAAGCAGCTCAGACTGAAGGTCTGACCTCGGTCAATACGACCAACGACGCGCTTCTGGAAGCAATCACCGACGAAATCAACAGCCGCACCGAGCAATTGGTCAAATTTCTCGAAAAGGGCGGAATTCTGGTTTATTTCCTCTGCCGCCCCTTTCTGATTCAGGGCAAGGCTTCAGCCATGGACAACTATGTCTGGTTGCTCAGCCTGGCGCCGGATAAATCAACCGAAAGAAATACTCGCCACATGAGTGCCGTCTCTCACGGTCGCAACGTTGAGATGACCGATGAAGGCAATGAAACGGAATTCGCCTCTTACCTGGCACAACCCGGCATCGAATGGAGCACCATTATCCGCACCGACTTCCTCACGGAAGGCTATAACGTGCTGGCTACAGCCGGTCCCAAGAAATGTATTTCGGCACACCTGTATGCCGGTGACAAGGGCGGCAGAATTATCTTCCTGCCTGCGCCTTACTCGCCGGATTTCGACCGCACTTTGGTCCACTGCCTTAACCTCTGGTATTCCAAGCGCGAAGGCGAAGATATTTCGCAATATGTGAAAGACGAAGCAGCTGCTCTTGTTGCTGCATCGGTGGAACACCAAGCGCAAGCAATCGCTCCGGATCCTCATAAATTTGTCTCCAACAAAGCAAGTACGTCCAGCACCCAACTGCCCAGATTGGAGAGTCCTCAGATTCAAGAACCGGCTCCAGCAGCTGCTTCCGCCGGCTCCGGCGGTTCCGGCCTAGGGGCTATGCTGGCAGCCAAATCGGCTGAATCGTCAACAGCAACATTGCCAGAGCCGACTACAGCGACTGCATCTGTTCCACCGCTATCACTTTCCGGTGACCACAACCCAATGGCGACTTACGATAAGTTGCCCGCAGCAAGCATGGATTCGCTCACGAACGACACTATCGACTTATCGGCTCAACCAGGTGCGATGAGCGCAGAGGATATTATCAATTCTGTAAAAGCCGAAGCGGCTAAGACAGAACCGCCACCGAGACCCTCTTTGGGCTCTCTTCTTGGTGGTCCTGAACCGGAAGCGCCGGCGCCGCCGCCACCACCACCTCCTCCTCCTCCGCCGCCTCCTCCTCCTCCTCCGCCTCCTCCTCCTCCTCCGCCTCCGCCACCACCTCCGGTGCCAGAGCCGCCGCCGCCGCCGCCGCCTCCACCTCCACCTCCACCTCCACCGCCACCACCGCCTCCGGAACCGGTTGCACCAGCAGTGGACAGCGGTAAAGCTAATAACTTGATGGCCCAGCTGGAATCATTGAAGGTTTCCGGTCAAGCCGCACAACCAGCCACCTCGCGCACCGAAAGTGATGCATCGGCTGGCGAGATAACATCGACTGGCACGCACGCGCCTATCAGTTTGGATGAATCACTAAGTCTTACCGACTCTATGACAGAATTGGCTGACGAACCGGCACCGGCACCGCCGCCGCCACCACCGCCTCCGCCGCCACCACCACCTCCTCCTCCGCCACCGCCGCCCCCACCTCTCCCGGTGGAGCCGGAGCCGATTCCAGAGCCTATAAAGGTTGAGGCACCGCCGCCGCCACCTCCGCCTCCGCCACTACCAGCGGAGCCAGAGCCGCCGCCACCGCCACCACCACCTCCTCCTCCCCCGCTTCCGCCACCCCCACCACCACCGTTACCGCTGAAGCCGGAAACCCTAGTTAGCGAGTCAAGCACACTTTCAACGCAGGCAAAACCAATGAGCACACAATTGGAAGAAAACACAGCAGTCGGCGCACCAGACTGGTGCTTGCAGTACTCCTTCCCTGGGTTGAACGAGCTCAAGGCCGAAAGGAATGATTTGAACGAGCAGATTCGCCAGATTCAAAACAGAATCGGCACAATCGAGTCTCGCATTTCGCTTCTTGACGGCATCAAGAATTCGCTGCTTTCCGCTGACGGCACTGGCTTGGTTTCAGCTTGCCAGAAAGCCTTCGGCAAAATCGGTTGGAACGCAACGGTATCACCGAGCAACCCCAACGAATTGTGGCTTAACCTCGGTGAAAAGGCTGATGTCCTCACCCACGTAGTGAAGAGCAATTCACAAGCAAAACGCACCGACCTGGCGTTGCTTGGAGAATCGGTCATCAACTACTGGGGCGAGCATGAAAGTGAACCAAAAGGTTTGCTGGTTGCATGCACATGGTCCAACAGACCACCGACCGAGCGCACCGAGCCGGACTTCACCGAAGCCCTGGCAGAGTTCGCAAAGAAGAAAAACCTCTGTCTTATGACTTCCATGCAGTTGCTGTGCATCTTCAAAGATCTGGAACTCGGCGTTATCACCGCCGAGGACGTGCGCCGCAAAATCATGGAAACAAGCGGCGTCCTGAGTGGTTTTTCACTTACATAAACAACTAGACTCTAACTAGATTCGAGGCCAATAGTGTCGTTAACCACATTGATCATTTGTGAGGCCGGTGAAGAAAAGGCCAAACAAATCGAGGAGTTGATTAAAGCGCACAGTGAGCTGCGGCTCATCGGCACTGTCAACCGGCAGAGTGCAGCCAAGCAAATTGCTTCGCTGACACCCAAGCTTGTTTGGATTGAATTAGCGCCTGAGCCTATGAAGGCACTGACGCTTCTTGGAGATTTGCGTGAGCAACATCCCAAAATTCAATTTGTAGTAAGCAACGAAACACTTGATGGTGGGCTAATCAAAACATCAATGCAATTGGGCGCCACCGACTTTCTGGATTCGCAGACATGGAAAGATCAGCTGCCTGATGTAGTTAAAAGGGTGGTGATAAAGGCTGAGCAGTTGCATGCTCCAAGTGCGGCAGCGGCAGCCCCAGCTGCTGCGCCTCAAGCCGGCAAAGAAAAAGACGCTATGCCGCCCGGATTGGCAGCAGCATTAGCGGACGATGACGATGATGAACCGATTGCCGTAAAGCCGAAGACAACACCGGCAGCTTCATCAGGGCTTGTCGACTCGGTGCAAGCACAAAGTCAGACAGGCACAACGCAAGCAATGCGTACTCGTTCAAAGGAAATCAAAGGCAGCGCCACCGCCTCGCCGCCCTGGATCTGGGCGGTGATTTTCGGTTTATTCGGCTTGTCGTTCCTTTTCTGGAAACTCTATCCCTAAAATCAAGCAGCCTTGTCGATTTTGGCGGCCAGAATAAAATCACTTTCGGTCAACCCGCCGACTGCGTGCGTCCATATTTCCACTTTCAACTTTCCCCAGGCTATGAAGAAATCCGGATGGTGACCTTCCGACTCGGCAATTTCCCAAATTTTGTTGGCCAATTTCATCGGCTCGTTGAAATCTTTGAAGGAGAAGCTTTTGGCCAGTTTTTTCTCCTCTTCGATTTGCCAGCCGCTCACTTGATCCATCAGATTTTTTCTTTCTTCTGCACTCAAAGCAGGCGTTCCACCGCTGCATGGAATGCATTTCTTTTCGCTCAATGACATTTTCGTTTTCCTTATGCTCCGCTGTTTTGCAGAACAATATTACCGGTTTGCTCTCCGGCGATACCTGAATTCGCCTGATTATTCGGTCTTCTTTGCCGCAAATCCTTAATGATGTCGCGTGGATCGCTGACTATTTTATACAAATCGCGATCGCCTGGAGAAATCAAGCCGTCTTTCTCCATCGCTTTCATCATGCGATCAAAGTGCTTGTAGGGCACTTCCGACATTATATAGACAGGTACAGGATCCTTTTTCTTCGTCTGTAAATGCGTAATCAGCTCGGCCATTTCGTCCACAGATCCAATGCCGCCTTTTTCTACGATTGCCACATCGTGTTCTCTCAATACCTGTTTGCGTGGACCGAATTCAGCAAACTTGAGAATGTGTGTTTGATATCCGTTGCCCAATCTTTCATGCGGCAATTCCAATGACGAGCCGATACTCTTGCCGCCTCTTTCATAGGCGCCCCGGTTTCCTGCCTCCATAATTCCGCCGGCGCCGCCGGTGTTCATCGTATAGCCTTCTTGAGAAAGCAAAGCCGAAGTGTATCGTCCTCTTTGATAAGCGAACGTATCCGACTTCGTTCTTGCTGAACCGTACATGGTGGCAATCGGTCCATTCTCTCTTACTGTTTTCAGTCCGGCGATCAAATCAAGATTGGCTCTGTTCAACATTGCCTGATCGGCCAGCGGAAGAAAGTTCATTGACTGCGAATCAACCAGCTTAAACTCCGGTGTTTTCACAAGACCTGAGAGCGCTGCCTCTTGCTCGGCCAGCTTGTCGTAGTGCCAGCGCGGCGGCGCATTGGGGTTGCGAGTCGACTCTGCAAGTTTTGTCATTTCTTCAAGCGTACGCGCGCCCTTCACACCGCTTGTCGGTTTAAATTTCTCATACGCTAAATTGGCGCCGCCCATCATGGCGCCGCCCAGTGCAAACGTGGCTGCGCCCTGGAAAGTATCTTCAGCCGAAGCAAATCCTTTGCCGGAGAGGAGCGATTTTCCTTGCACGTCGATAATACCGCCGACAACACCACCAGCGGCACCGACGAACATGTCGTTTTTCATAACCGATCTGAAAGTGTTATTAGCGAGAATTCCGTCCGTGTAAATCTTGGCGGCAGTTGTGCCATTCGCCTCGGCAATCGCTTGCTGATTGAAGGAGCGCATGCCAAGCCCTTTTAGACCGATGCTAGTGGCCGTCAATCCACCCCAGGTTACGGAACCGACGAGCATATTGCGAGTGCGCGCCGTTATGAAATCTTCTCCTTCTTCATTGGGTGTAAAAAGCCCGTTGTATGCGGCACCGGCAAAAGCGGCTTTGGCAATGGGATTGATCGCACCGCGCGTCATCAGTCCGTAGGTTGCCGAGGTTTCCATCCGAGCAGCGGCTCCGGGACCGGCTGCACGCGCCATAAGAAGAAAAGGAATTGCCCCGCCTACGGTTCCGCCCACAGTCTGGCCCAGCCAGGCGGACGATCCGAATTCGGCATGCTCTGGTTTGGCAAAAAACTTTGTGCTTTGCTCCAGATTAGTCCCGGCCACGTGATCAATGAGCTGCGAAGCCCCTGTAAGTGGAGATTGAACAAAACTGTATTTAAAAGATGACCAGGCACCGGCAGCGAAGTCTTCCATGGCCGACCGGCTTGAACCCTGGCTTCCGTGCTGCTCGGCCGGATTAACCGTTTTTACCGCAGTATCGATTGTTTCAGCGCCGGGCATGTATGCAAAATCCCCACAGCAGAACGTACAGCAATGCTTGCCACCGCCGTGTACCGGGTAATAAAACGCGCCCTCGAGGGATCGAGGTTAGGTCTTTCAGTTTGCCTTGGATTAAGACGAAGATAGACGCATCGTAACCAGAAGAACATCTGAGTGCATTGGGGAAAATACCACCGGCACGTTAAATCGGAGGGGCTGATTTAATCTTCCACGACTTCTTTGGAGTAGTCTCCGACGGTCAGCTCTGTTTCGGAAATCATGCCGCGCCTGCTGAATGTTATTTTGAGGACGTCGCCGGGTTTACTTGTTTTGATAATCTCGCGCATGTCTTTCGAGGAAGCGACCGGAGTCCCGTTCACCTTCGTAATCAAATCTCCCGGCGTCAGCTTGGCGCGATTGGATGGTCCGCCGGCTGACACTTTCCGGACCAGCACACCCTGCACTTCCTTGGCGATGGAAAGTGCCTCGCGCACTTTTGGATCGAGGTCGCGCATGTAGATGCCTAGGTATGGTCTGCTGATAGTCTTATTGGCGAGCAAGCCTGTGGCTACATCACGGGCCACATCGACAGGTATGGCAAATCCGATATTCTGCGCGTCATATCTGATGGCAGTGTTGATGCCGATTACGTCACCGCCAAGATTAAGTAGTGGTCCGCCGGAATTGCCCGGATTAATAGCCGCGTCTGTCTGAATCAATTCCACGTGGTGATTGAGATCAGCGACCGATCTGCCGATGGCGCTGACAATTCCCAATGTTACAGTGTGCTCAAAACCAAATGGATTGCCTATGGCAATCGCCCATTCGCCCGGTCTGATGTGTTTGCTCGACCCCAGCCGAGCAATGGGCAGCCCGTGAGTATTAATCTTGACCAGCGCCAGGTCGGTGAAATTATCCTTGCCGACCAGTTGACCCTGAAACTCCCGTTTATCGTTCAAAATGACTTTTATCAGACTGTCCGGCCGCGCCACGTGGCTGTTTGTCAAAATATAGCCATCTTCCCGAATAATTACCCCGGAGCCGGCCGATCGCTTCTCCTGCCCGTCCACAAAAGGCTGTGGAGATTGCTCCGGACGCATGCGAGGACCAAAAAAATACTGAGGCGTGGGTAGTTCTATGGCAGACGCCAGGGTCTTCTCAGCAGAAGCTCTTGCTGTCACTTCTATGGCTACGACCGCAGGCGCCACCTTTTCGGCTATATCAGCCACCGTCGATTCACCCAAATTGCGCAATTCTGTCTTGTGCGGCAGGGCAGGCGGCAGCGCATTTTCTTTTGACTCAGTCTGGTTGCCGGAAATTTTGACGGGACTGTCGTTTGTATCGCGAGACATGAACTGAGAGCCGATCCAGATGCCAACACCGAAGGTATTAACGATAAGAATGCCAATCAGAAGCTTACTGCTCAAATGCAAGCCCCCATGCTCGTTCGACTGAGCACCTCTGGCTTCCCCTGTTGTTTTATCTGTGCTATCGGACATGCAGTCCTGTACCTGCTCGCTCAATTCGACAAGATTATCATTCCACAGCCAAAGACGCCCGCAATCACCCCATAGGGCTTCAGTTAATAAATCAGCAAGTTGAGCTGTGCATTGTTTCTTTTCTCGTCCAGAGCGTATAGACAAGACCAGCCAGCATGCAGATTATAGCGCAGGTTGATACTACCAGCGGTGCACCATAGTGAGCTGCGGACCAACCGATGATCAAACTTCCAACTGGAGAGAATCCCATCATCACGATCAGGTAGATGCTCAGGACACGTCCACGCAAATCGTCTTTGACAGCCAGTTGCACGAGCGAATGACCGCCGCTCAATTGCGAAGTTAGAAAGAAACCAACAAAGACGATAATGATTTGACAGAGCCAGTATTGATTGGACAAAGAAAACGCAAATAAGCTCAAACCGAATAAGATGCTGGCAAAACCCAGATTGGGTTGAAGAAATTCGCCTTTGCCGCGACTGGCAAGCAAAAGCGCAGCAGTGAAGGCTCCCAGCCCTGCTCCGGCTCTCAAAAGGGCCAGAGTGCGAACATCGCCGTGCAAAATGTCAGAGGCAAAAACCGGCATCAGTACGTTGTAGTTCATGCCGCACAGGCTGATCACACCACCAAGAAAAATCAGCCGCACAATTGCCGGTGACTTAAGTATGAATGTAACACCGTCTGCAATCCCTTTCCTCTCGCCGGCATCATTCTGCGCTTTTGGAGCGCGGTCGGCAATCAGCGTGTAGGCGATCAGTGTCGAGAGATAACTTGCCGCATTGAGAAAAAAGCAAGCAGCCTCGCCAAACAGAGGTATGGCAAGACCGGCGATGGCAGGACCAATGATACGAGCGCCATTGAATATTGAAGAATTGAGACTGATGGCATTGACCAGATCTTTGCGCTCGATTAATTCCGGCAAAAACGACTGGCGCGTCGGAATCTCGAAAGCATTGACAGTGCCGAGCAAGAGGGCCAAAACCACGCAATGCCAGACCTCTATCTGATTGTTGAATGTTAAAAGAGCCAGCACCAGTGCTTGAACCATTGCCACCAATTGGCAAACAATCAAGACCGACTTTTTTCTTGTGTGATCGGCGACCCAACCGCCCAGAAGTCCCAGAAGCATGACCGGAAGCAGGCTCGCTCCTTCCACCAGTCCGAGCAGAAAAGTAGAATGCGTAAGTCTGTATACAAGCCAGCTCAGGGCCACTTGTTGCATCCATGTGCCGGATAATGACAGCAGCTGACCAATAAAATACAAACGATAATTTCGATACTGCAAAGATCGAAAAGTATTGAATAGTTCTCTTGCAAGAACATGCTTGCCGATATCGCCCATCTTTTAGACCGAAAAGTACTCCTCTAAGAAGCCAGAGAAGAGATACGCTCTGCTCTTTCAGGCGCCGTCAAAAGCACCTCCAATATGGTTTTCGACGGGTTGGAAAAATTGGCAGCCGTCAGCCTTCTTTCCAGAGTTCTTACGCTCTCTGCGGTTTCCTCAAAAGTAATCTCACGACCGTTTTTCATTGAATCGATATTCTTCAATTTGAGATGAATGCGCACGAGCGCAATTATCGCTGCCAGATGATTCAGTCCAGCCAGCAAACTCAGTCCTGCAAAACCAGCACCGACATATAGCTTTGAAAAAATTTTCAAATAAGCAAAGCGCCTGAGCAAGCTTTCGCTTTCATCACTCAACGCGCCCAGTGAATATTGAGTGAGCTGAGAAAAACTGATCTGTTTTGATGCAAATTCCAAATGCACCTTATCCGGTGGCATCACAAAACTGCGCGCCAGCGAAGCTGAATCAATATCGCAGATACTTTCCCTGTAGACATCAGAAGGAAAGTAAGTCTCCATAAGGCTTTTTATAAGCAGTGAGTCGATTATCCGGGGCTTGAGATCGACACCGGGAATACGGTCAAAATCTCTTTTGTGGGCAATTAAACCAAGAGTCCTCTTGGACAGACCAACTAGAATTTTGTCCGTGCGCTCACTCGCTCGAGACAATAAAGCTTCCAGATACTCAGATTCAAGAGCCAGATATTCTTCAAAACTGAGAGGTTGCCCGTCAACCAATTGCAGATTCGACCAATCAGGCTTCAATTCGGCAAACAAGCGCGAGAAAAGCTCGTATGTCTCTTGCAAATGCTCCCGCTGCTCTGCAAGTGGACGCCCCTGGTTGTAAAGGACACCGGTTGAAGCAAAACTGGCAGATACAAAAACACCCGCCGGAGTGCTTGTAAAAGTGTATGGAAATAACTGACACATCGAGGGCTTCGATTGTCTGCCGAATTGCAAATGAATTTCGCACTGGTTGTCAGGCGAGAGATACTGGCACTTGCCGTCTTTTCGTTTGCCTAAGGCTGCGCTAAATGACATTTCCTTTGCTGTGCCTGCCACGCCGGTACTTAGAATGTGAACAGGTTCAAATTTTTGATCGGCAAACGGCAGGGAACTTATTCGCTTTACGTCATCGTCTGTTAGAGGCACTGGCCACATAAAGCAACAATTGCCGCAGCCTGTGCAGTCAAAATTAATGCCTTCCGGGATATGCAGTATCAATTCGCTGACCATACAAGGAATTATCCAACATGCTCTCTGGTTTAGCTTACTAATGTCGGACCGGAAGAATAGGATAGACTGAACTGGCAATCGCAGCCGCTGGCAGGGAAACAGAGAAATAAATGGCAGAAATAGAAACGACGAATGCGAACAGCACAGAGCAAGAAAAAAAACCTTTTCTCAGCTTGGGCAAATTAAATGAAACGGTGATTGTAGCCGTGGTTGCCTTGTTGTCATTTCTTGTCACCTTGTTTGTTTTTCTTCCGGCATTGGGCTCGAAATTTCTGCTTGACGAGCAGTTTATCGCTGTCTGGTCGAAAGATTTATTGAATGGAACTGCCAATGGTGGGTGGGGCAGCTACCTCTATTGGAGAGGTCCTTCGCAAGAAGACGCTTTCGGTCCGCTAGCCAGCATTTCATGCTTGCTCTTATCCCAAATGGGTGAAGGGATGGCGCGCCTGTTGGCAATGATCGCTCACGCGGCATGCGGCACGGCTCTGTATATGGTGTCACGAAAGTTGACGAAGGATTTTGGAACATTAGTTTCGCTCGGCATTTCAATTTTTGCGGCTCTGATTTTTTCAATACACACTTTGAGCGCCGAGCAGATCAATTTCCTGGGTGGTTTCGGAATTGAGCTGTCTGTGCTGTTTTTCACACTTTCGCTGAATGCCTATTTATCGGCCCACCCTATTTTTAAAGGCGGGCCGCAAAACACCGCTAAAAAAAATGCAGTCCTCAGCGTCGTGTTTTTTGTCTGCGCCTGCCTGGCCTACTCGAAGAGCTGGTATTTGCTAAAGATTATTGCCATTTTCGAAATCTTCAATTTTG
>PNKB01000128.1 GCA_013997645.1 Cyanobacteria bacterium PR.3.49 | reverse complement strand
ACTATGGGCGATGTTGCGGCGGAATTAGGATTTTTGAGAGGGCAAGAGCTTTTTCAAATTGCCTTTGGCAGAAACGAAATTGTTTTCAGCCTCAATCCGGATTTTATTTCAGTGCACTGTCCGGTCGAGTATGCCTCGGGAAATGGTCAGCAGTTTGAGATCTGGAGCCCCGGAGCTGTTTTGCAGGACCCTGCTATTTTCAGACTACTGCACACTCAAATTATGTCTTTTGCCATGAATCAGAACGAAGATTTGAAACTGGATTTTTCCAATGGTGATTATCTGGTCTTCCGCAAGAAGCCTGAGGCAAATGGTTCTTATCAGATCAGCTGCGGTCAGGAAGTAATTATTGTTTAGAGCGGGTCACGCAGATTCAAAGCAGGTTTTGAAAATAGTGTCATTGCGAATTTCTCTCAGGCTGGCCGCACTTTTGGCAACAACGTCTTTTCTGCTCTATGTCGTTGCCGAACATTCAGCCTCGGCAGCCGCCCCAACAAAAGCCAAACCAGGCGCTCCAAAAAGCGCACCAAAACCGGCTGCCGGAGATCCGGTCGATGCATATGTCAAAACAATCAGTCCCAAAATACATGGCGCCTGGAAAGCTCCTCAGACGACTACAGCGCAGCAAGTGGTTGTTTCCATCAGGATATCCGCCGACGGCAAAATCGCGGAGTTGAAAATAAAAGAGCCGTCAGGGGATCAAGCTTTTGACGACGCGACGATCGAATCTTTGAAAACAATAGGACAACTGCCTGCGCTTCCGGCTGCGGCGAAAAACGGTTTGACGCTCGACTATACCTTTCATGCCGGCGACAAAAATCAATCTACGAAAGCGGACAATGCAGCTTATGTGAGCGCATTTAGCCGCAGAGTAAACAGCCGCTGGCGTAATCCGAAGGTAGACAAAGACTATCAAGTGTCCGTTGCAATTACTGCAGACAAAACAGGCAAACTAGTGGAGGCGAAAGTAATCAAAACCTCCGGAAACAAAGTTGTCGATGAAGCCGGATTGACTGCGGCCAGGCTTGCAGAGCCATATCCTGCCTTGCCGGAAACTCTGGGCGATAAGATAACTATCAATTACACTTTTCAGGCTGGGCCGGGAAAAGATGTCGTCAACAAAATGCAGTTCAATGGGGTGCCCTTGCCGCAAGGTGATTATCAGATTTCATCCGGAGGAGCGCAACTCAAGCCGCTTGATGTCGACACGGCGATCAACAGAAAACTGCAGGAGCGCGAGGCACAAGCTCAAGACCGCATGCTTAGCCTGAGAAGCAAACTGGCTCAGGCTGAGAGCAAATTTGGAAATGAAAGTATCGAGGCTGCCAAAGCGCGGCATGAGCTAGGCAAGTGTGCTGTGGAGTTGCATGACTACAAAGAAGCTGAAGCGGCTTATAGCGCGGCATTGCTTGTTGTGGAAAAAGATTCTGCGCAGTCTGCTGAATTGCAAAGCTTGCTTGCTGATTTTGCGCAAATGTATGTCACCACTGCGCGACTTAAAGAAGCCGAGCCCTTGCTCAGTCGCGCCTGTGAAATCGGCAAGGTTGGCGGTGTTTCCGATACGTCCAAACAAAGAAAGATCTTGGAAGAGTATGCGCGATTGCTATACAAGTTGGGAAAAACCGCAGATGCAGATGCAATTTATAAACAGCTAAGAGCTGCTCCTTAGAGGCATCAATTTATTGCTGCTGCTGCGGATCGGGAAAAGCCAACTTAACTGCAAGTGGCGAGACGTAACTCGTTAGCTGGGCATAACTTGGTCTTTTTGCTTTAGCGCAAGCTTTCATGAGTGATGCAAATGTCCAATGCTCGCGATCTAAAAAACACCAATAGCGTGCCGCATATCGCTGAGCATACTTTCTGCTGACGCGATGGTGTGTTTTGCGCACGTATTGGAAAAAGTGCTTGAGCGAGCCTTGTCTCGGTAGTACAGCTGGTCTGGCGGCTTCTGGAAAGTCTATGTCCTCAGCATCATGGCTCGCAGAATATTTGTTGCCCGGCAAAACCTTTACCAGCCCGAAAATTTGCAACTTTGTCAGGGCACCCAGAATATCTGAAAGTGGAACATCGATGGAGTCGCTCAGGGAATCGAAGTTGACCGGTTCATCCATAATCAGCTTGTAGATCTCCTTTTCCAATTCACCACATGGCTCTAATTCAGATGGCAGTTCGGTGACTTCGGGCGGCGGTGCCGGCGTTATTCCTTGTCTCTTTGCCCGTTCTGCTACTCGTTTTTCCTCTTCAGCCTGCTCAGCGAATGGATGTTCTCGAGCTGGAGTTTCTTTGCTGCGCTTACCGATGATCTGGCGAAATTTCGCAGTCAGGACATTGGTAGCAGAGTCCATGTTTTTTACCACCACGTCTGAAATTTCGTGCAAGATTGTGCCACCAGTCGAAGATGCGACGCTGGCGCATTTTGCGAAATAATTGGCGCTAATAGCAATTCCTTCCGACATCAGATAGGTGGCGAGGCAATAGGCTACTGGTCTTTTCACACCATGGAAAAAAGTGTCTGCCGTAACGAATATCTTCTTTTTGCAGCGAGGACAACGGATGGTGCGTTCTCCGAATTCTCGCTCTGTGACAAAATTTCCGCATTCGCAAGTAACACCATCAGGTGCAACGGCATTGCAAATCACTTCTTCGCAATCGGCGCTGGTTGGGTAAAGTTCGAAAAAATTTCCAACGGCAAGGTCGATCTCCTCTCTTGTCGAAGTGACCTTCGGTTTTTTGGATGAGTGCGAAGTAGACATTTGCAATTTCCAGATCCGTGCCTACAAATGAGTACGTAATCCGGCGACAAAAAGTTCAAAAAACTGCAAAGTTTTTTGGCGCCTCCTGACAGCCGCGCAAAAATCCATCCCCTACTAAGAAAAACCGAACCGTTAACGGTTCGGTTTAAAAAAAACAATAATGGGTTTTCTGAAAAATCCGAAAAAATTACCACTTGAGAAGATTGAATCTTTCCATATCTACAGTCGATGTATTGCGGTAAATAGAAAGGACAATTGCTAGCCCGACAGCGGCTTCTGCAGCTGCAACTGTGATCACGAAGATGGCAAAGAGTTGCCCTTTTACCTGAACGGGATCAACATAGCGCGCAAACGCAACAAGGTTGATATTTACGGCATTCAACATCAGTTCAATCGACATCAGCACGCGCACTGCGTTACGCGAAACCACCATGCCATAAAGACCGATTGCAAACAGCACAGCGGCAAGAGTCAGATATTGAATAAGTGGATGTTGGTTGAGTGTCAACGCAAAGAAGCTGCCGACTGTCCCGACCGCCATAATAATTGAGGTCTGTCCACCTAGCAGAGCGACAGTCGACCCGAGCAGAACGATCAATATGAAAGCGAGAAGTTCGGTGTAATCCTTCAGCTGCCAAGACTCCAGAATTGGAGCCAACCCGGCGTACTGAACGAAGTTATCGAGACTGCCCGTCGCATAGGCGCCCACTACAAACATCGTGGCAATTGCGTAAGCAATCGCATAGAACACGCCTTGTGTTTGATCTTGAGTAGCTTTATCAGTGGAGCTCGTCATTTTAATCTACCTCCCAGAAGCGACAGGCTCTTTTTCAGGCCTGGCATCACCGGCGGTGGGTCCGTCGTCCACCACTGAATACTCGTAATCATCTTCGCCTGGTTTGGGCGGTTTATCTGCTTTTGCCAACATCACGGCACCAATCAATGCAGCAAGCAACAATACGGAAGCAAATTCAAATGGCAGAGAATAATCGGTCGTTAGCGCGCGTCCCAATACCTCAACATTAGCGGTATCGAGCGGCTCACTGCTCAATGTCCAATTTTCAGGTCTGACCGAAAGATAGATGGTCATAAACAATCCGACGGCAACCATAAAAGCACCTAATTGATTTGCCGGAGAGGCAGTGCTCAGCTGTGCTTTTTCCATTCTCGGATTGGTCAACATCAAGGCAATGACTATAACCAGTGTGATACCTACCGCGTAAATCATCAGCTGAGCCAACGCCAGGAATTGCGCTTGCAGCAGGAGGAAAAAACCGCATATTGAGCCAAAAACACCAATCAGAATGAAGCCGCTGCGAATAATTGCTCGGTCCAATATGACCCCGTAGGCCAGCGGTATGGAGATGGTGGCAAGAATGTAGAACATTACGCTCTCGACATTGGTTTCAGCCCACGTTTTGAGCATCTCAAACTGTTCCATAATTCCCTCTTTCTACTCCTGTGCACCCGGGCAAGTCAGTTCGTTCACCCGATCTCCAGTTACTCTTTCGGCTTCTCGTCGCCTTCTTTCTTCTCAGTATCTTTTTTCTCTTCGGCAGGCTTTGCTTTGTCCTCGGACTTCTCTTCTGAAGGTTTATCTGCAGCAGCCTCTGCCGGTTTCGCGTCAGCGGCAGGCTTTGCAGCAGCATCGGCGGGTTTAGCGGCGGCCTCGGCGGGTTTAGCAGCAGCATCGGCGGGTTTAGCAGCGGCATCGGCGGGTTTAGCAGCAGCATCTGCAGGTTTTGCAGCAGCATCTGCAGGTTTTGCAGCAGCATCTGCAGGTTTTGCAGCAGCAGCTGCTCCAGCGGCGGGAGCGGCCGGCTTTGCGGCGCCCGCGGCAGCGGCTCCAGCCGCAGGCGCGGCCTTGGCCGGTTTCGGCTTGGGCAAAGGAATTTCTTTGCGAGCAAAATAGTAGCCAGACTCTTCTTGGCTCAGAGTCAATTTGCGCAGGTCATAAACCAACGCCTCGCGGCTGTATTCGGACATTTCAAAATCATTGGTATTGATGATGCAGCTGGTCGGGCACACCTCGGTGCACAGACCACAGAACATGCAAAGTCCGTGATCGATTTTGAAATCGATCAATTCCAACTTATTTGTTTCCGGACTCTTGTGAGCTGTAATTTCGATGCATTTGTCAGGGCAAACGCGCTCGCACTGCCGGCAGGAAATACAAAGGTGCTCGCCCGTTTCGGGATTAACCGAAAGTGCAAGCCTACCTCTTATATGAGTGTCCGGCATTTTGTCCGGATAGACTTGCGTGATTGGCTCACGAAAGGTGTGCATAGCCACTGTCTTCAAACCGCGGCAGATTTGATAGAGGCTGTCTTTGGCGCGTGTAACTAAACTAAGACCCAACATGTACGTTTACGAACTCCCTTGCAAAGACAACCAACAAGAACACGATGAGCGACAGTGGAATCAGGCGTTTCCAGCCAAAGTCCATAAGCTGATCTATACGGAAACGTGGCAGCGTGCCGCGAATAAGAACAGCGAAAAAGACGATTGAATAAACTTTCAGGATCACCCAGATAGCTGCAAAAAGCGTGGGAGGATCGACCAGCTTAATTTGAATAAGCGGGTTAAGCACTTGATTGATGACGCTGGCCAGCTGCGGTCCGCCTAAAGCATTACCGAGCCATGCCGGCACCGGACAATCGCCGCCGCCCAGGAACATTACAGCGGCAATTGAAGCGACGATAAATAGGTTTGTGAACTCAGCCAGAAAGAAGATGGCAAATTTGATGCCACTATATTCGGTGTTATAACCACTAACCAATTCACTTTCGGCTTCAGGCAAGTCGAAAGGAATGCGATTGATTTCAGCGCAAGCTCCGGTCATGTAAAGTCCGTAAGCAATGAAGGTAGCGCCAATCAAAACCAAAACCGCAATGACCGCAATAATGGTGGCCATCGACTCTTGCCCGGCGGCAAGCCCCAGGGCGGCCATGGTCGGCTCAACATAAGATGACTTTATTACTTGCTCGGGAGACATTGCAGAAAGCTGCTGCAAGGATGCTGCAGAATTGGAGAACTTCAAAGCCAGTGCCGCATCCAGCCCACGCAACGCACCGCCGCCCAGAATATTCCAGTTGAGAATTCCGCCGGATTGTTGTTTGGCGATTTGCACTACATCAAGACTGCCGGCAAGCAAGCAGATTGTGACGAGAGAAAGAACAAGAGGAATTTCATAACTGATCGCCTGTGCGGCCGATCTCAGTCCGCCCACCAGCGAATACTTGTTGTTGCTGGCCCAGCCGCCCATGACGATGCCCACTACTGGCACAGAAGACGCAGCCAGAATAAAGAAAATCCCGGTGGGCAAATTTACGATCTGGAAAAGCTCGTGATAATTGGTCACTGCAGCCAAGAGCGGCATAGCACCAAAGATCGAGGGCGCGAAGAAAACTATCGGTGCCAGGGTAAACATGAAAGCATCAGCACCGTGCGGTGTGATGTCTTCCTTAAAAAGCAGTTTGACGGCGTCGGCTGCTGTTTGCAGGTAGCCATCAGGACCAACGCGGTTGGGGCCCAGTCGAACAGTAAATATGGCCAGCGCGCGCCTCTCGATAAGTACCATGAACATGGCATTAATAGGAATAAAGACGAGCACGGAAAGAATTGGGGTGAGAGCTTTCAGCGTCTCTGCGGTCATGCGGGCCATGTCGCTGTCGTACGAAGACAGCATCATCGGCAGTGCCACGCCGACCAGATAGCAGGCGATCCAGACAGCACCGAATATGATGCACCACCAGGTAATGGTGAGCGTTCCCAGTTTTAAGATTTCGGCGCCGTTTCTCATGGTTCTAAAAGCTGTCCTTGTTTCTAAGGAATTGGGTGATCGTTGTTTTTTCTATCTATCTATCTACGTCCGGCAAAATTACATCAATAGAGCCGAATATGGCCATAACGTCCGCAATCGGGTGGTTCTTCAAAAGCTCCGGCAGAATTGACAGGTTGCAGAAGGAAGGATTGCGCCACTTAATTCTGTAAGCGCGATCCGAGCCGTTGGAAATGATGTAGCAGCCCAAAGTTCCGCGCGGCGATTCTACTGCGGCAAAACCTTCGCCGGCCTTGACCCGCAAACCGGCAATTTGTTTCTTGCCTGAGATTTCGCCCTGGGGAAGCATGTCCAGGCATTGTTTGATAATTTCGTTGGACTGGCGCATTTCACGAATGCGGAAAATATATCGATCGAATGTGTCTCCATCTCTGTCGTTGACGGGCACATCGAATTTCAGTTTAGGATAAACAGAATAAGGTTTGGTGCGACGTAAATCTATGTTGACGCCCGATGCTCTAATGGACGGTCCGGTGATGCCGTAGTCCATGCCCAACTCTTTTCTCAGAATGCCTACACCTTTGGTGCGCTTCAAGAAAATCGGGTTTTCAGTGACGATGGCTTCGTATTCATCGACACGATCGGGAAACTCTTCAGTGAATTTCTTCAGTTTGGAAAGCCAGGCATCTTTGGGATTGCGCATGACGCCGCCAATTCTGATGTAGTTGAACATCATTCGCTGACCGGCAATCTCCTCGAAAAGTTCGAGCAATTTTTCTCTTTCTCTAAAAGGATAAAAAGGAAATCCGAACATGGCGCCCAAGTCAATGAGATAGGTGCCGAGCCAGAGCAAGTGCGAGGTGATACGGTTCATTTCCGAAACCATGACGCGCAAATACTCGGCGCGCTCAGGAACTTCGCAACCATCAACAACTTCTGCGGCTCGAGCCATCGCCCATGAGGTGAACATACCGGAGAGATAGTCGACGCGATCGATCAAAGCTTGATATTGGAACCAGGTGCGGTTCTGCCCCTGCCATTCCTGCGCTCTATGCAAGTGCCCGAGAATCGGCTCTGTATGGCGAACAATTTCTCCATCCAGGGTCAGGATCAAACGCAAAACGCCGTGCGTAGCCGGATGCTGAGGGCCCATATTGATGAGCATCTCATCAGTTTTCAGCCTGGGTGTCAGATCGACTTCTGTATCCGTTGCCATTGAGTTCGCCTCTATCCTTCGATTTTTTACTAGCGGAAGCTGCCGGGAGCCTTGTCGTTGAGAGCATCGACCAGCTGCTTGTAATCGCGGCGCAGCGGATGTCCGTCCCAATCCCAGACGTTGAGAATTCGTCTTAAATATGGATGACCGTAATAGCGAATGCCGACCAGATCATATGTTTCGCGTTCGTGCCAATTAGCTGCGCTCCAAAAACGGGCCAGCGACGGAACAAGCGGCAATTGACCTTCGACGACATCGGTCTTCTTGACTCGCACTTTGATAATCAATTCGTTGTTGTTTGAATAAGACCAGAGTTGGTAAACCGAATCGAAAGTGTCGGCACTGTCGACTCCACTAACAGCCACCAGATAATCGAGTTTGATCTCGGACGAACCTCTCAAAAGCTTCATTGCCGCCTCGAGATGGGCGCCGTCGATTTCAATGGTTTCGACTCCGCAAGAATCAGGCAAGCGCGTGGTGGCAATGCCGTGATCTTTCAAAAACTGCCCGCACAACCCTGGACCTTTCGGCTCCTCCGGCGGTTTTGCGGCTGGTGTTTCTGACATTTCAAATTCCTTCGCTGATTTACTTGACGCTCTTATTATTTGTTTTCTTGAAGACTCTTAAGTGGATCCAGGGCGAGAGCCGTTTCGTATCTGGCCTCGTCAATAAGATCTTCAAGCGGGCGGCCGGTGTCGTAATCGACATAACGAACCGCATTCTGCCTGTATTTTTTCTTCTTGCGTTCGGAATACGACTCGGTGCGGATCTTCTGCTGCAATTTGAGCAGCGCATCGAGTATGCCTTCCGGACGGGGAGGGCAACCGGGCAAGTAAATATCGACCGGGATAATGCGATCGACACCCTGCACCACAGAATAAGAATCGTTGAACATGCCGCCGGTCACAGTGCAGGCGCCCATGGCAATGACGTATTTGGGTTCAGGCAATTGCTCGTAAAGCGTAATGAGAGCCGGTGCCATTTTGCGGGTAATCGTGCCGGCAGTGATGATCATGTCGGCTTGTCTTGGAGTGGCGCGGAATACCTCAGAACCAAATCGCGATATGTCGAATTTCGACATACCGACCGACATCATCTCGATAGCGCAGCACGAGGTTCCGAAAGTCAGGGGCCAAACCGAATTCGAACGGGCAGCGTTGGCAATAGGACTAACCAGCGGGGACAACAGGTCGCCCATCGCTTCAATCATTTTTTCAAGCGATGTCAGCGTTACTGTATCTTTCAGTTCGTCAGGGACTTCGTTTGAAGCCTGGACGTTACCTTCGGCCATTGATGTTTACTCCCACTCAAGAGCGCCCTTTTTCCAGGCGTATGCCAGCCCAACCACCAAAATGGACAGAAATATCGTCACCTCGATCGGTCCGAACATTTTGAAGTTGAGAGCTTTACCAACCTGGTCGGTTGCCAGGGCCCAGGGAATGATAAATACGATTTCGATATCAAAAAGAATAAAGAGAAGCGCATAGAGGTAGTAGCGAATATCGAACTGCACGTGCGCTTCCTGCAGCGGTTTCATACCGCATTCATAAGGCTGAATCTTGGTTTTGGACGGTCTGTGATACCCGAACATAAGTTGCAAAATCCAGGCAAGCAAGATCATTCCAAGTGCCGGAAGGGCAAAACCCATCAGGACAAACAAGAAAATTTGCGCCAACTGAAGTTGATACATCGCATTCCCCGAGCCGAATATTTCTGGCAATCAGCGGCCTTTTTCACCGCCTGGTAAAGCATATCAGCCCGGACTTTGTGCCGCACGGTTACTAGATTATAGGCAGGTAAGAAGAGAGATGAAATTCACCTCTAAAAGCACACTTTAGGGACGGTCAGCCGCTTTTGACCCAGTTCTGAAATTTGCTCAATACTTGATTACTATCTTTCAAAGTCGCGGACGCCAAGCGGCACGCCAATTCAAAAACCGAACCGTTAACGGTTCGGTTTTTGAAACTGGCAAAAATTTCAAGTAAGGCGGCCTAGAGGGCGGCCTGATGGACGCCGCGTTTGCGGAATCGAAAACACTTGACTAGCCCCAGGCGGGAGCCCAATCCAAAGCGTCCAAATCCAGAGTCCATCGGCTTAACAGGTCAAGTCATGCAACAATGGTTAACAAAAATGAGTCTCTTTCCTTCAAGTACTCAAGACAGGGCTGCTTGTAAGTAAAAATAATAGATGCTGAACTTTTATTTTTTTGGAATCAATTTTTGGAATCTCAAAGTAGTTACTGATGACAGATAGTTATTCTCTCAATCACAAACGGACCAAGGAGCTGGAACAGCTCTGCCAGAAACTGGGTGTTTTGTTCGGACGCCTGGCTGTTTTGAACGAGGCTCTGACGCACTCTTCTTTCTCCGCCGAGACTCCAGGCGCCCGCGACTACGAGCGTCTCGAGTTTTTCGGCGACTCTGTTTTGCGTTTTGTGGTCAGCGAGTATCTTCTCGAGCGCTTCCCCGAATACGACGAAGGACAATTGACTGCCATTCGCTCGGTGCTCGTGTCGGATAAGACCCTGGCTGAAATCGCCCAGGATTTTGGTTTGAGCAAATACATTCTGCTTGGACGCCAAGTGCAAATGCGACCATCCATTATGGCGCGCTCGATGGAAGCCATTTTCGGTGCGGTATACAACGATCTGGGTTTATTCGAAGTGCAAAATCTTGTCCTGCGCCTTTTCGGAAGCAGGGCAACAGAAGTCGACAAAGATGAAGCCAAAGACAACTACAAGGCCCAACTGCAAGAGTACAGCCAGGGCGGCGGACAGGGCGTGCCTGTGTACACGGTCGACAAAATGGAAGGACCGCCGCACGAGCCGACATTTACCGTTACAGTAGCCGTGGAAGGCAATATTCTTGCCTCCGGAACCGGCAGCACTAAAAAGGCAGCAGAGCAAATGGCGGCCAAAGCAGCGGTCGAAAAAATCGGCGTTTCGACCTTAAAGAAAAGCGGCCGAACAAGCGACCGCTGAACTTTTCAATCCTTTAGCAAAGCCAGCAGATTCGCCGGATGCTCCTTAGGGCGAGCCCGCAGGCGGTTGTGCACCGGGCGCCGGTGCCGGCTCGGCATTGAAATCGACAGTATTGATGCGTGTCGGCGAAAGGTCGACAGGGTTCTGAGCTGGCGCTGTGGAATTTGTTTGAGTTCCCACTCCCAGTGCGGGAAGACTCTGCAAATCTACCGGCACAACAACTGGAACAGGCGCCGAGTCGGAAATATGCGCAGGCAATCCGGAGCGGTCAGCAAGCTGCCTGGCGTGAGTCCTCAAACCCAGTGCAGCACGATTAGCCACTGCGGCTTTGTACTCCGCTTCGGCGGCACGCAACAAGGCCTTCGATGCGTCGAGCTGCTTGCGGCATTGATCGAGTTTGATTTTAGCCTGCTCGACCGCATGGCTGGAAGCGCTCAACTCGGGGGTTTCACCAGAAGTTGCCGCTGTCTGCGCACCAGCGCCGATACCAAAAACTAAAGAGAAAGAAAGGACACAAAGTGCTCCCATTACTGATTTACGAAAGAAACTTGCTGGCTTCATTTGCTTGCCTCGCCTGTCAAAACCTTGATGAACAATGGACCGAGCATAATTATATGACTTGTTTAAGATCAGCGCGCAACTATGAAAAAGCTCACAAAATCAGGCTATGCAACAGATCGCCAGTGTCTATGCGTTGGTTCGATTTTCCAACCGGACATATATAGTTAGGTTGGACAACGGATTGTCGCCAAAAGACTCGCCCGGTAGCCAAGCGAAACTTAACGGGTGTTTTTCCATTTTTGTTAAGCGTCCGGGGCAAAAAATGTGGGCAAAATTCGCCCTGATGTGGAGAAAAGTTGCAGCAACTTAGATAAATAGCCGATAAGGCAAATTCTCAAAAACGCCTTCATGCAAACCGGTTAGACAGCCGTAAACGGCGCGCTGCACGGAGCTTAGACAGATTTAAAACGGGCTGAAACTATAAAGCAAGTCTAAAGGTTGATGCAATCCTTGATAGATAACCTTGAAGTCCGCGCGGGGGTTGTCTTATATTGTACGTTTCCGCCCGGTGGCGGAAAGTTTCGGTTGCATGCCAAGATAGAAATATCTTCGGCTGGCAGCCAGCCGACAATTCGGCGTGTCGATGCTCCAGCGAGTGCTCGGGCATTTCGCGGAAAACACGAGAGCGAGGTTTCGACCGCATCGATGCAACAACTTCTAGAGGTTAAAGGAGTGGCAATTTCAGTGACGGAAAAGCAGTTACAACACGACCAGGACACTCGGTCTGAATTCGAGCGCCTTCTTGATGAAACGATGAATAGCCGCCGCTACGAGCAAGGCGACATCGTCAAGGGTCTCGTCGTTCGTGTCGAGCGTGACGGTGTGTTGGTCGATGTGGGCAGCAAATCTGAGGGCTTCGTGCCTCTCAAGGAAATCTCCAACGTGCCGGTCGACAACATCAAAGATGTAGTCAAAGACGGTGAAGAGCTGGAGTTTTACATCCTGCGTGAGGAAAACGAAAACGGACAGCTGACACTCTCACTGAAAAGAGTTGCTCAAGCCCGCGGTTGGGTTTTGCTCGAGCAGCAAAAGAAAAACGACGACACCATTCGCGCCAAAATCTCTGCCGTGGTCAAAGGCGGCGTAGTCGTGGATGTTTACGGTCTGCGCGGATTCGTTCCAGCCAGCCAATTGCGCGTCAAGGGCACCACTCCGGAAGAATTGATCGGCATGGAAATCCCGATGAAGATTTTGGAAACGGACACCAAGCGCAACAAGCTGATTCTCAGCCAACGCCTTGCCGTACAAGAAGAGAAAGCAGCACAGCGCGAGAAAATTCTCAGCACCCTGGCTGCCGGTCAAGAAGTCACAGGCGAAGTAGTGCGTATTGCAGACTTCGGAGCCTTTATCGACCTGGGCGGACTGGACGGCTTGCTGCCTATCTCGGAAATTTCCTGGGAACGTGTTTCCCACCCGTCCGATGTTCTCAAAGTCGGCCAAGTGATCACCACCAAAGTGCTCAAAGTCGACCAAGAGAAAGGCCACATCTCTCTCAGCTTGAAGCAGATGCAGCCCGATCCGTGGAAAGAAATCGAAGACAAATTCCAGGACGGACAAGTGGTGTCAGGTACGGTGCGCAAGATTCAAAGCTTCGGCGCATTCGTGCAAATCTATCCGGGCGTAGATGCTCTCTTGCCGACGGTAGAAATGTCAGACACACCCAATGTCAAACCGGAAGAAGTCGTTCAAGTCGGTCAGAACGTCAAAGCAATCATCAAGAAGTTCTCTCCCAAAGAGCACAAGATTTCTTTGAGCCTGAGGGGCATGGACGTAAGCGACTTGATTGGCGGCTAAGAGCCGACCCCAACAAAACAAGCTTAGAAAAGAGGCGGCAACTGTCGCCTCTTTCTTTTTGAGCGCGGATAAGTCGAAGCAATGAGAAAGGTCAGGCCGCTAACTATGCTTGGCCGGTACGGCACCGCTCTGCAAGCATTGCAAGAAAGCCTGCACCAGGGTCGGATCCCATTGCCGTCCGGCTCCGCGCGTAATTTCTTGCTGCGCTTCTTGAGGATCGATGCCCGGGCCGTAGCGCATGTCGCTGACCATATTGTGATAAGCGTTGGCTAGACAAATAATGCGCGCTTCAATCGGTATCTCGTTTTCCTTGAGACCGGCAGGAAATCCTTCGCCGTTGTACTCCTCATGATGCGCTCTCACAATCGGCGCCAGATGAGCCAAATCAGGGAAAGATTCGAGCAGTTCGGCGCCATCTATGGGGTGACGCATTACAGTAATCAATTCGGAATCATGCAATTCTTCTTCGCGCTTCTGCAAGATCGGAGCAGCGGCTCCCAGCTTGCCGACATCATGCACGAGAGCCACCTGGCGCACCAGATTCTGCGCAGCCTCGTCCAGACCGACGCCCTTGGCGATAGCCACTGCATACTCGGCAACCTGGCGGGCGTGACCATTTAAATATTTGTCTTTCGCTTCGATTTGCGAAACCCAGCCATCGATACGTCCGAGCATGCGTGCATCCAGACCGGGAGTAGCGAAGATGTAATCGCTGGTCGGATTGGCAGAAGAAAGGATCTCTTGCAGCTTGGCCTGGGCTTTCGCTTCATCAATTTCAATAGGCGGCCCCTGAACGAATTCAGGCTTGACCGGTGCTTCAGGCTCGGGAGGCGCTTCGGCGGCTTTGAACTGCGATTTGTCCTTGTGCATGGAAGCCAAAAGCGCACTGCCTTGAGCAGCGGCGCTGGGGGCTTTGCCTTTGCCCAGTTTGCCGCGCAGTCCACCCGCTCCGCCGGTGGGAGCATTTTTGGGCGCCTGAATAGAATCCAAATCGCCCCACGCGCTCGGTGCAGCCGGTGCAGCACTCTTAGGGGTCGGTATATTGTCGAGATTGCCCCACCCCTGGGCTGGTGCTTCAGGGGAAGCAGCCGATGCTTGAGCGGCTTGCGGTGCCGGTGACGATGCTGCCGGCGCGGGCGCGGGCGAGGGAGCAGCCGGTTGGGGAGCTGGAGATGACGGAGCGGCATCAGGAACCGGCGATGCGGGCGACGGTTCCGGGGTCGGCGAGGCAGGAGCGGCCAGCGGCTCGGCAACGGGCTGAGCGCCGGAATCGGCCGGAGCGAAGTCAGCCACTTCGGCAAACTCGCCGAAATCGATATCTGCATAGGGATCTTTCGCTTTGATCTCGCCGAGCTGCTCGGTCAAGTCAGCAGTTTTGGTCAAGACCTCGTCGTCGCTAATTGGCAGAACGTCTGCAGTGGCAGTAGTGGGCGGGAGCGGTTCAAGAATATTGGCAAAAGCGTTGCCGGAAGCGCTTTGGGCCGGTGGCTGCAAACTGCCCTGTCCGCGAACGACAGGTGTAATAGTCGGCTGAGGAAGCTCTGCCGATGTGGCTAAGGAACTTTCAGAAGGTAATGATGATGGTGGCTCCGGTGGTGGCGCAGCCGGCGCGGGCGGCGGAGGCGGCGGTGGAGGCGCAGGCGGCGGCGGCGGCGGCGGTGGAGGCGGCGGTGGAGGCGGCGGTGCAGCCTTGGCCTGCGGTGGGATAGAAGGCTGCGATGTCTTGCGCGCAGTCGGTATCGCCTGGGCACCGAGTGCTCCTTTCAAGGCGTTGCGAACAGAGCCAATTGAAGCTCTTTCGCTATCTGAGCCACTGTCCTGAACAACGCGCTGGTGAAGCTGCATGATTGGCTCTCGAGCGCGCTTTTCAGCAGGCAATTTGAGCAAGGCCTCGGCTACTTTGTCGGCGACGTTTTGCACCATATCGATTTCTCCGCGCGTCCAGGCGCGGCGATAATCGCATTGCTGCAAGATGACGCAACCATGCGTGGCATTGGCAGTTCGCAAAGGAACACCCAAAAGTGACTTGACGCTTATCAGCTGCAACTCGTCCTGTACAGGAGAAACGTAGGAGTTAAGCTGTCCTTCGTAAACCTTCAAAGGGGTGCGGCTGAGCAGAACCTGCGCAATGAGAGGCGAATGAGTTGTCGGCCAGTAATAGTCCTGGCAGCTTTGCACTTTATCCTGTTGCCAGAACTCGTAGCACTTCCAACCGGCTTGAGTGTCATCTGTGCAAATGAACAAGCAACGACTGGCCTGCAATACCTTGCCAAGAATATTGACGACCATGAAAAGCGCATCGCCGATACCCAGCGAATACGCCATCACATTGCCGATCTCGACTAAAAACGTATCGCGAAATGTATCGCGCTGAATGATGTCATTAATCTGCGCGTGACGGATGATATCGCCTAATTCACCCAGCGCCACACGCATAGAATTGACTTCGTCACGAGAGACGTCCGAGCGCCTGGTTAAACTCAAGGCGCCGAACGTGCGGCCGTGAATAACCAAAGGCATGGTCACATTGGGCAGATTGTCAGGAAGCTTCTGGTCTTTGTGCGGCTTGAATTCGCAAATTGAAGTGACATTCGGATCGAGCGGATTGCTGACCATAATCTGACAAGAATCGGCGTTGAATGTTTCGCCGATTTCTTTGACAGTGGTCTCCAGGATTTTTTTCAAATCCCGAACCCCTGAAAGTTTTTGCAGTAGCGCTACTGTCATCGAAATATCTTTCTAAATCGGAAGACTCCCAGCAGCCAACAGGCATTATCCATAAGTCTTTTGCGCCTAGTGCCCCTCAGGATCCTAGTATCGCTTATTTAGATCTGTTTGTGTTGTCTAGCCTTTCAATTTCGAAAGGGCCATATCCACCACTTCTCTTACATTTTTTGCCAGATTCAGGCTGCCAAGACCATCAATCGGTATCCAGGCAGCGTCATGAACTTCTTCGGCGACGGTAAGCAGCGGCATTTCACCGGAGTCTGTGCGGTCGACCGCGCAGAGATAAGCAAGATCGACGTGATAGAACTCAACACCCTTTTCGACGGCGAATACGCCATGCATGCACAAAGGTTGCTGCAGAAAAAAAGCATCGCTGTCGATCGACATCGGCAATTCCGCAGTCAACACCGCCACTCTCACACCAGTCTCTTCAAAGACCTCTCGAATAGCAGCCTCATGGGGCAGCTCACCCTCGTCGATATGACCGCCGGGTGGTAGCCAGGCGCCGATACGGCGGTGATGAACCAGAAGAATATGACCTTCCTCAATTACAACTGCTGAAGCAGTGAAATGATTAGATATCGGCCGCAGCGCCGGCAAAATATGGGTCGACATGTTTGCTCGGTTCATCCGAAAAAGCTCCCGCCAGACCACCTGCTGGATTTTAATACCGAACCGTTAACGGTTCGGTTTCAGAATATAACCATGGCAACCTCAAAGGATGCGAAGAGGCGAGCCGCCGCTGGCAAGAGAACTCAGTAATTTGATCGGCACACAGATTCAGGATTCGCTAAAATTGACAAATGGAAAAGGCGATTTTTGAACCACCGCCCCAACA
>PNKB01000127.1 GCA_013997645.1 Cyanobacteria bacterium PR.3.49 | reverse complement strand
TGCCGAACTTCTGCGGTAAAGCCGCGAAGTCATCGATCGTGATGATCATGACCGAGGTCGTGTGCCCGTAGCGAGCAGCCCTTTTCACTTCCGAGCGCAGCCTGTTGAGCACATAGCGAAACTTGTAGACCGGAAGCACCGGATCGTTCAAGGCGCGTTTTTCCAGCTCTTCGTCCGGCAGATTCGAGCACTGGCAAGGCCTTTGACCGGACTGTGACATTGCTGACGTTTGTCCGGCTGCTACTTGCGTAGGGTGTGCTCCAGTTTGCGAGACCAATTGCTGCGCATTCTGTGCTTGTTTTGCTTTCACCAGCTCGAGAGCGCGTTGCGCCGCCTCGGCGTTGCCGTGCAATGTGTTGCGCACGTTCGATACGCCCCGGTGAAAAAAGTTGTCCTTAATTACCCATTCCTGGTGTTCGTCTTTATTGGATGCCATTTCTTAACCCACAACATTTCAAACAACCCCCCGGTTGTCTCTGCTTATATACCCATGCATGCTTGGAAATTCTCAATTTTCGGCACAGGTCGGTTTCTTGCCTGTGGCGAAGCATGTCGTTGCGCTCTCAGTGCGGGTATGCCCGTTGCAGGAGCAAATTTGACCAGAAAAGAACTGCCGGCATCTCGCGCTTGCGAAACACCGGCAGGAAAATTGTCAAAACGCTGGCTGGGATTAACGCACGGAAGTCATCTCGCGATCGCGCTTGTGTTTGCGATGCGCTTTGAGCGTCGGGCGGTAAACTGTGACCGGTACTGGAGCAAGATGAGCATTTTCGTTGGCGAGCGTTTCATTGATGGTTCCGACCAGACCAACTGACTGCAGAGCCTTCAAGAGCAAGTAAGACGGATCGATTTCCCAGGGCTTCAAGCCCATATTGCTGGAGCCTGGCACGGCGTGGTGGTTGTTATGCCAGCCGTCGCCCACGCAAATAAGAGCCATGAGCCAGTTGTTCATGCTGTCGTCTTTGATTTTGAAATTTTTGTAGCCCCATTGCGGCATGTGGCAGATGATATTGAGAATCAAGGGCGCATTCAAGGCGAGAATGCCGGCAAGCAGGCTGGCACCGGCCACTACAGGACCAAATGCAACCAAAAGAATCACGCGGAAGAGAAGGCTGCTGACTACGTTGATTGTATAGCCCAGCTTCCAGTCTGCGCCTGACTCGAGAAGTCTGTAAAGCGGGTCTTTGAGCAAGTCTTTGCTCTGTACTCTCGGATTGATGTGCTCGGGGTAGTGCCACTCGCGGTAAAACGCGTAGGCAGAAAAAATGCCGTTGTTGGGAGTATGCGGATCGAGCGGCAAATCCGAATAGCGATGGTGGGCGCGGTGAATCGTTGCCCACCAGATCGGAGAGCCGTGGAAAGCGAAGTAGGCACCGAAAACGAAGAAATATTCAACCGCTTTCGGACATGTAAAAGCCCGATGGGAGAGCAATCTGTGCAGACCGATAGTTACTCCGAACATGTGCCACAGGTAGAAGACGAAGGTCAGGCCTGCAAAAAGTAAAATTGAGTCCAAAAGGCCCTACCTCGTGATGCGTCGGGGATGAAACGAGCTGTCAGTTGAAGACAACAAAGTCGCGGTGGTCCAGTTTTCCCGCTACCTGAAAACCGCCTCTATGAGTATAGTCTGATAGGTATACCTACCGGGATTTGTGAGTAAAAAATAGCTATCTATTAGCTGAGTCTCATCTCACAAAACGATTCCTGCGTTTAGGACGCAGAAAGTACCTCTCAAACCGCCTTCAATCCAATGAGTATAGCGGATGCAAAGGTAATGCACTCTAGGCAAGAAACGCCCTGGTGGCACTGCCGGTGGTGTCAAAAACTGCGTATGCCAGGGCCCGCTGGCTGTCCGCAGGCTAAACGTTACCAAATTGGCTGTGACTATATTGCGTTTGTTTGCGCCAGCCTGCGCAGCCTTATAGTGGGACTTTCGGCAGTGCCTGCTCTGGCTATGTTTTGAGGATGTGCAATCTCTCGGCCTGTTCTGAAGCGAACGTCAGATAGTGTTTTCAATCCAGAAATGCGAAGTATTTATTTACGCCACTTGCGCTGTGTTTGAGGTTCGCCAAGCCCAGTCCGTGGACCTTGCATGCCTTTTGGATAGGAAAAGTGAGATTTACCCTTTGATATTGTGGCAGTACGACATTATGCAAGTTTCATGTGCGGGATTTTTCAAATATGACCGAACGCTCGGTTGTGCCAATCACAAATCGCAGTTCTAAATCCCGCCTGATTAGCAAGTCTTGCTGGGTTGCCAGCAGTATGCTGACTTGGTCATTAAGTCTTGCGGCCTCTGCCGAAGGGCTGACAGGCAACGCCCTCCAGCAGATTCTCGAAGGCAATGTCGAGCAGCGTACTTTGCAAGGTGGTGCTCAGCAGCAGACTTTGCAAGGCGGCGCTCAGCAGCAAGTGTTGACCGGGGGCACGGAGCAAAGGGTCCTTACAGGCGGTACTTCCACCCGGCTTCTCAATGGTTCTATCAAGGACGATGCCGCCCTCAATCCGTCTCTCATTCTTCTGCCGGGCGCAGCGGACAAGTCTCGCCGGTTTAACGGCGGAATTAACGGTCAGGCGCCGATGGCCGGGCAGGTCAATCAATTTTCCGGCAATCAGCACTTTTTTCCTGGGGTAGGCATACCCACGCCATTCGGGCGCCCCGGCAGCCCATTGAATGCAGCAGCCGGGTGGCAAACACACCCGATTGCGCCCATTTCCAGCTATACGTTGACGCCTCGAAACGGCGTTATGACTTTCGATCCCAGCTATTCAATCACTCCGGGCTCGGTGACAAAGGGCGTCACCGAGATAGCGCCTCGGTTCGAGTCCAGGCACGTTCAATCTCGCGACGGGGTGACATCCTATGTTCCTGGCTATGAGGTAACGCACTCCGGCTCGACCGGTTCGGCATCGAATGTCCAGATGTTCGGACCGGGCATGGGTTTGCGCGGCAATGGTCCGCTGATTGGCGGACTGGGATCTTTCCGGACTCAAGGCGATCCTGTTACTAAGAGCGGTGTCACCTCTTATGTGCCTGGATACGAGACAAAAAAAGTCGTGGAGACGAGCAGCAATATCTCCAACTACACCCCGGGCGGAAGGCTGACGCACACTCAATCACGTGGCGGCGTCGTCACTTATGCACCTGGCTATGAAGTCTCCATCATGGTGCCCGGATACAAGAAAGAAACTTTGGGCGGGCAGTGGTCGGCGCCGGCTCCCTCCGGGCTTCTTGCCAACGCAGGCAAATTGAAAACCGGCGGCGGAGAATTTGCCGAGCCGGTCATTGCGCAGGCAGAACCGTTGCATGCAAATGCTCTGCTGATGCCGTCTTTGAGTGCGACTGTGGCCCCTTCCTGGGATGATTGGTATCACCGTGTAGCCGGTGCGATCTATGCGCGCTGGCAAAGCGTAGATGTAGGACCAGGTGTAGCGGTGGTGCGGGTGACCGTGACCAAAGACAGGGATCTTTCCGCGCAAGTGGAAGACTTTCAGCCCGCTGACAGTGTGGCTCGCAATGTTGATGCGGAGACCAGTTTCAAGCAGAACGCCCTGAATGCGGTTCAGCTCGTAAAACAATACGAGATTCCGAAATTCCCTGCCAATGCTGATCTGCCACGGGTTACTTTCGACCTGGAGATGAAACGCAATGTGGAATCAAAACCAGGATTTGATGTAGCCGGAGACTCGAGCAAGAAAAACTGAGCTTTCTGCAAACCTGCAAATTTCGAAGAAATAAACATATAGCTTAAATTTTGCCTTGCGAAACTTGGATTTTTCCCTCGCACTGGGCAAATAGTGTGATGTGGGCAGTTTGAGCAATCAGGTATCCGAAAAATTTCAGCCGAACACGAAACATTTTTTCGTCATTTCGTGTCTGAGTAATTAAGTTTGGAATCCTGGTAGCTGCGGTCCCTCCCCACGCACTGTTTACTACGGACGAACACGAATGGAAGATGTCGGCAAGGCAAGTGACACAGCACGCAAAGCGTGTTTGATTTGCCATAAAGAATTTCCAAGCGATGTCTCGAATTGTCCCGTGGACGGCATTGCGTTAAGCGTCCTCGATGTGCCGCGTGACCCGATGGTGGGCACTCTCTTTTGCGATCGCTTTCAGATAACCGAAGTGCTTGGCGGCGGCGGCATGGGCATGGTCTATCGTGCCCGGCATTTGCTCATGCAGCGTGATGTCGCAATCAAAATCTTGCATACCAAAATGGTCGGCAATGCTGATGCGCTCAAGCGCTTCAAAGTGGAAGCGCAGGCAGCAAGCACTTTTTCTCATCCCAATATTTTGAATGTTCATGATTTCGGTGTTTCCAACCAAGGTCAGCCCTACATGGTGATGGACTACCTGGAAGGCACCACTCTTACTTCTTTGCTCGATGCGGAAAAGAGAATTTCCGTAGCGCGCGCCGTCAATATGTTTTTGCAAATGAGCTCAGCGCTTGCCCACGCCCATTCGAGGGACATTATCCACAGAGATGTGAAACCTTCAAATATTATGCTTGTCGAATTCGAAGGTCGACATGAGTTCGTAAAGCTTGTTGATTTCGGTATTGCCAAAGTTCTCAATCCAACGATTCCGGAAGCTGAAAATTTGACGAGAACCGGTGAAGTCTTCGGAAGTCCGCTTTATATGAGCCCTGAGCAGTGCAAGGGCGTAAAGCTCGACGCTCGTGCCGATATATATTCACTGGGTGCGGTTATGTATCGAGTGCTCACCGGCAGGCCGATTTTCAATACTTCCGATCCGCTTGAAACAATGTTCAAGCAGGTCTGCGAAATGCCCGATGCATTCGCCATTGCTTGCCCCGATCTTGAGATACCGCGGCACCTGGAAGACGTGGTCTTTAAATGCTTGGCTAAAGATCGCGAAGATCGCTATCAGTCTATGAATGATTTGAAAAACGATCTCGAAGCGGTGCTAGTGAAGTTGCACACGATGAAACCTTCTCTTTCTGTGAATACGCTGTCGCTCGAGGGCGAGCGGGTTTCCTCACAAAGAGCGGAACTGGAGAGCGACAGCTGGTTGAGTGATCTTTCTGAAAATACGGGAGCATTGCCTGCTGCACCGTCATTTCTCAATGCCAATATTGACGACATAGTTTCCACACAACTCGTGGCGCATTCCGATCCGGCGGCTCCCAGGGCGGGCACACCCAACACTGTTGCTCTCAGTCCGTTTGCAGGCACCGTATCCTCAACCGCCAATGCTGCAGTTTCTCCTCAGCCTGTTCCTACGGCAACACCGGCGCCGCAGCCAATGCCGCAACCGGCACCGCAGCCAATGCCGCAGCAAGCTGCACCTAACGTTGTTTCGTCAAACAATATCTCTTTCAGCACAAGCTCGGCCCCCTTTGAGCAAAACGCAGTGCCTCAAAAACCGCCGGCAGTTGCGGATAAGCGCGACCAAACTATTTCAATTGTCATCGACAAGAAATCTGTAACGATTGGCAGTGCAGCACTCGCTGTTTTGCTGGCGGTTGCCGGGTTTGCTTTTTTTAGACCAGGTTCTCAACCGGCCCAAAACGCTTCGCAGTCCCATACCTCGCGGGTCGATATGAGCCCGTCTCCAGATTCTCTGATTACCCCTGCATCTTCGTCCGCTGCCAAAAGTGTATCGAAAGCGGCAAACAACGCACCTGCTGTTGCGCGTGTCAAACCCAAACCGGCAGCTTCACCCAAGAAAAATACATCCAAGAGAAAAGCGCCCAAGGCTTACCAGTACACTGATTACACGGCCAGAAGTTACAATTCTTCGGACTCTTCGCGCAATTCATATTCTTCTTCAAGTTCGTCGCGCAGCTATGACTATCATCCCGTCTCAGCTCCTGTTTCAACTTCAACACCGGCACGGGCACCCGAACCAGTAGTCGTTGCCCCCGTGCGCGCGCCAGAGACAACCTCTTCTTCGTCGAGCTACAGCAGCAGCCGATATCGCAGCAGCTCCAGCAGATTGGATGACGTCGATTTGAGTTCGGTCACCAACAGCAAGCCGGGGCGAGCCGTCAAGCGAGGCATCAATAAAGCCTTCGGCTTCTTGAGAAAAATAGCCGACTAGGGAACTGCCGGTGTTCTGCACCGTCCTTCAGGCGGATAAAAGCCGGAGGAAGGAAAGAATGAGAAGAGGTATTTTGGCCTTAGTGGCAATTAGTTTTGCATTCACTATTCCGCTCCGCGCCGAGGCAGATCAAACTATTGTTCAAAGAGATATTACTCAGGGACCGGCTGTCGTCACGGGCAGCTGGATGGAACCTGCCTATGAGCGTGTGCGGGAAACAACGGATGCTGAGGGTAATACGCGTCAAACGCGTGAACCAATAATTATGGAGCGCCACGAACGAGTGGTTATGCCGATTAGTGAGCAGCGCACTACAACTACGGTCGTAAACAAACCTGTTGTAGAGCAAACTACTTACCGCGCAGCACGCCCGGTTTATAAAAAGAAAGTTGCTTACAAACGCCGAGCTGTAGCTTATAAGAAGCCCCGCTATAAAGCAACGCAAGTGGCTCGCAGTGTGCGTCGCCGCCCGTCCAACTTGATTGCCGTAAAGACCGTTCGCAGAGTTGAGAGACCGACAGTCATTCAACGCACCGAACATTACGAGCAAGAAAATCTGATCTACGACCGCCGCCATCCTGCACTCGACATGTAGGTGGCGATTGGAAACGTGGCAGGGGAGCCAATCGTGGCTCCTCTGCCGAGACGGGGATTTGATAAGACAATTTGATAAGTTGTTGGATTTTCCAGTGAAAATCTAACAACTTTTTTGCTGCAAAATTTTAGGTGTGGAAATCGCATAATTAGAGTAGGATAAATTCCAATTACACTCTGACGTTTCTCTCCGCGTTGGTTGATTCATTAGCGAGGCAATAAAATGCCTGGTCCTTCTGTCGATTCCTTGCCGTTTTCCAGTGCGCACATTGCGGACATTTTTGGGCAGCGCGCATTTGCCAACGGACTTTCATACAAAAGCAAGGGCGCGGTGCTGAGAGTAACCGTCAAATTAGAAACGAAAGAGATTAGCGGCTCCATTCAGGGACAGCGAGATTTACCATATCAAGCGCGCGTTACTCTCAACGAGCAGGGTTTCATTATCGGTGCGTATTGCTCTTGTCCTGTGAGCAATTACTGCAAGCATTCTGTCGCGCTGCTTCTCGAAGCCGGATCGATATATGGGTTTCTGGAAGAGACTGTTGTAAAACCGACTGAATTGCCCAGAAGTGTTCAACACTGGGTGGATGAATTGAAAGAAAGCATTTCGGAGAATGCTGCCGACAGTGCCGCTAAGAGCGCTGAAAAAATTGCCGCTGAATCGGTTATCTATATCATCGACAAATCGCGATTCGGACCCATTCCATCACTGGAGCTGACACCATATCTGGTAGCTAAGAAAAATTCAGCTGGTTTGCAGAAAATTGTCGTCAGTGCATTCGAAGATTTGAATGCCGACACCGGTGCCACCAAGGAAGATGAGTCCATTGCGCAGTTTGCGATGGCTGCTCTCAGTTCATCTTATCTGGGTGATGTGCTGGGCGGAGATCCCGAATTGGTACAGCGTCTTCTGGACAAAGTCGTCGCTACGGGAAGAGCTTACTTTCGCAGTGCGACCAATCCGCCTCTTGCAAAAGGTCCCAGGCAGGAAGGGCGGGTGAAATGGAGTTTTCGCAAAGACGGCTCGCAAGTGCCCACAATAGTCGGTGATCGCGACAGTATCGTTCCCATCATGAGTTCATGCCCTGCCTACGTTGACACCTATATGTGGCATCTCGGATTTCTGGACTTGCCTGTTGAGACCGAAACCATCGCCAAGCTGCTGACGGCACCACCTGTAATGCCAGGCTTTGCCGAGAAAGTTTACGATCAGTTGAAAGATCTTCCACTGCCCGAGCATATCGATTTGCCTTGTCCAATGCTCGGTGAGGAGTTCATCAACAGCCAACCTACACCCCAGGTCACGTTCAAATCCATACACCCTCTGGGGAATGAAGCTCTCATGTACTGGCGTCGCGGATTCGAGCCGAATAAAAATGTAAATATATTAGATCTCTGCTTCGACTACGGTGGTCATGTTTTTGATCTCAAAGACGACCAGACCGAACATAGAGAGGCTCGAGGTCCTAATACCGTTGTCTATCGCCGCGACACAAGAAGTGAAAAGCAGTTTGTTTGGATGTTGCAGGAGATGGGCTTTGAAGCCCTGCCGCTGCATTCGGACAAGAAAAAAATGCGTTTTGTGCTGCGCGATGACAGCGATTATCGCTGGTTGCATTTTGTCGAAACTATTTTGCCCAAGTTGGTTAGGGCAGAATGGAATGTAGAAATTGACGAAACATTTTCATATCGAATCGTCAAGCCCGAAGAGGCAATTGAGTATGATCTGTCAGAAAAAGGGGCGTGGTGGTTCGTTCTGGAAATGGGCGTTATGCATGAAGGCAAGCGTCTTTCGCTCTTTCCTGCCATCATCAGCGCGATCAAAAGAGCAGGCCTGACAAAGTCCAACACTCTGGATATTCAAAGTCTTAATATCAATGGAAATTTCTATGCGCCCCTAGAAGATGGTCGCTTGATTGCGCTTCCCTTTGACCGAGTCGCCAGTGTTATTGAGCTGATTCGCGAGCTCTTCAATGCCGATGTGGGTGAGTGCGTGGCTGGTCCCGAATCCCTGCCCAAAATTCTCAACAGCCACATCCAGATAATGCCCACCGAGCGCATCAAGAAGCTGGCAAAACAACTGGAGAAGTTAGGCAAAATCGAGCCTGCCAACACGCCGGATGACTTTGGTACTGAGCTGCGCGAGTACCAGAAAGACGGGGTCGGCTGGCTGGATTTTCTGACCGATATGGAAGCCGGCGGTATTCTTGCCGATGATATGGGTTTGGGAAAAACCGTTCAGGGACTGGCGCACATTCTGCAACGCAAACAAAGAGGTTTGCTGCGAGCGCCCGTGCTTGTAATCTGTCCCACCAGCGTCGTTCCGAATTGGATGAGAGAAGCTGAGCGACTAACCCCATCTTTGAATGTTTTGCGCCTAACTGGCAATGACAGGTTTGAGCGATATCGCGAAATTCCGCAAGCTGATATTGTCCTGACCAGCTATGCACTTTTACTCCGCGATGTGGACTCATTGGCACAAACAGACTGGGCAATAGTAATACTTGATGAATCCCAATACATAAAAAATGCCTCTACTGCCATGGCGAAGGCGGCGTGCAAACTGCGTGCCAAAGCACGTTTTTGCTTTACCGGGACACCTGTGGAAAACAGTTTGACCGAGCTGTGGTCGCAGTTTGGTTTTCTTATGCCTAACATGCTCGGCAACAGAAAGAGCTTTGCGAATTTTTTCCAGAAGCCTATCGAAAAACAAAACAATGACGAACGCAGACAAATGCTGCAACGACGCATTCGACCGTTCATACTGCGGCGTACCAAGAACGAAGTTGCACGCGAATTGCCGCCGAAGACTGTTATTCTGCAACCCATTGAGTTGGTCGGGCAGCAGCGCGATCTCTATGAGGCAGTCCGCCTGGCAATGCACAAAAGAGTCAATGAGGAAATTCGCGACAGAGGCATTACTGGAATGCGTATCGTGGTTATAGATGCACTGCTGAAATTGCGCCAGACTTGCTGCGACCCGCGCATAGTAAAACTTAAGATGGCGGACGGGATTACTGAAAGCGCAAAGCTATTGACGCTTATGGATATGTTGCCTCAGTTAGTTGAAGAGGGTCGACGAATAATCGTCTTTTCGCAATTCAGAAAAATGCTCGAGCTCATCGAGCTGGAGCTGCAACGTGAAAAGCTTGATTATGTCATGCTCACCGGGCTTACGAAAGACCGGCAGCGATTGATCGATAAGTTTCAGCGGGCAGAGGTGCCCATCTTTCTGATTAGTTTGAAGGCCGGCGGCACCGGTCTCAACCTGACTGCAGCGGACACCGTTATCCATTACGATCCCTGGTGGAATCCGGCAGTGGAAGATCAGGCAACCGACAGAGCGCATAGAATTGGACAGGACAAGCCGGTTTTTGTATATAAGTTTATTGCTCGCGGCAGCGTGGAAGAACGCATCGTTGTGATGCAGCAACATAAGAAGGGGTTGGCTGGCGGAATTTTCACGGAAGGAAAGGCGGCATCGCTGGCGGTCAGTCAGGAGGAAATCGACTTCCTTCTGCAGCCGTTGGATATGCCCGATCCGCGCATGACTCGTCGGGTCAATCCACCTAAGTTGAAAATCGTCGATTAGCACCACAGTTTGGACACAGATAGTCGATACGCTGCGCAAACAATTTTGCGTTGCTAATTCGGAGTAACATATGGATTTAGATTCTCAATCATTCGCACAGAAAGAGCCGGCCCATTTGCAACAGGTGCAACCGAGCTTGCGGCCTCTGTTTACTCCCAAAGAAGAACAGGAGATCTGGTGCACTATAACCAAAATGTCGGTTGCTGCTGATCGGCGAAATAATGGAATGACTGGGCAAGAATTGAGCGAATTTCACAAGGAGATGTTGAGAGAACGTTGCGAAAAAATCGACTTTGGAAAGTGGGTTGCCGAGGACGAGGTCAATCGCGAGGCAAACCATCGCGCCATTGAAGCGTTGATGAAGAAGGAGAAAAGCCGTCAGCAAGACTAGTCCGTCCGCAGAACCAAGCCGTTCTTTTTTGCCCTAACTCTCTCTTGCCGTCTCTTCAATTTATGAAGCGACGGCTTTTGATTGTCATAGCCTCGTCATAACGCTCACCTAATTTGACATTGTTGCTGCCGAGTTTGCGAATCCAAGGAGGTTTCAATGGTTGAACATCCAGAGTCTCAGGCTCCGATTATTAAGAGAGCTTTTGTGCATGAGGAAAATTCCGAAGCTGAAAATTCGGACTTTACGGCCCAAAAAACGTCTGTCGATAATCAAACCGGTGCGAGTTCTTTTTTGACTTCCATGGCTTACGGCGCAAGTTTGAGTTTGCCGCATCTGAATCTCGTAGGCGCGGCCAGCAGGGAAGTTTGCGATATTGCAAGAGACGCAGCCACAGCAATAGCAGACGCGCTGTTCGACTTTGCGCCGCCTGCGTCCGGCGATGAAATAATTCGCCGTGTTACGCCTGCAGGCGATGTCAACGCTGTCAACCCAAGTAAGAAAGAAGAGTCCGACAAAGATGACCAGATACGTGTGCGACGAACTTTACCTAATGCGCAATCTGAAGAGTTCCCCAACGCTTATCCGGACAGATTCCGCAACGCCTATCCGGATGAGTTTCCAAACGCCCATCCCAACGCTTACAACGATGCTTATCCCAACGTTTATATGGACCCGCGTAAGACTGAATCCGGTGACAAAGCTGAATCTAGCCTGACCGAACAGTTTTTGAAACACTGGCTTCATGGGCGAAAGCTAAAGCTTTTTCCAGAAGACAAATAGTTTTGTCCTGACGCGTAAATTTTGGTCAAGCGATCTCCAGCTAAATGCATCAGCAACGCGGTGCACAAAGCTGGAGCTTCGCATTGCTGCTTGATTGCCTGACTATTTGTTCGGCTAAACGCCTACTTCTTGTCCTGCCTCGATGTAAGCGGCCAGGTCGATTTCAACAGCCTCTTCTTGAGCGATCGCGTCAAGATCCGCGCTGAGCTTTTTCGAATCCATTGAATCAGGGACCACCACTATCGCATTCATGCAGAAGAGCGGCGTGCCTGTTTCCGGCGCCGGCACCAACTCCGTTTCCATCGATTGAATATTGATGTGTTGGTTCTTCAGGTACGACGAAATTTTGTGGACAATACCTTCGTGATCGGCGCCGGTCAGACTGATTTGATAGGCGCTGTGGTTTTTGTACTGCGCTTCGTTCGGCGCTTTTGTTTTCTTCGTCGTGACGTGTATCTTCTCTTTTGTGAGTTGCTCGAGATCTTTCAAAAGCTCGGGCAATTTGTTTTCGTTGACTGTTACGAGCGCAATGGCAGCAAACTCACCACCCAAAACCGTCATCCGGCTGTCTTCCAAATTGGCGCCGTGGCGCGTTATGACTTCCGCCAGGTGCGAAACGATTCCAGGCCTGTCTTCGCCAACCGCTGTTACCAGAATGTGCTCTTTCATCGCCCCGTCCTTTCTAACGTTTTATATAATCTACCCGTGCGGAAATTCCAGGCAAACATAATACTATCCGTCATCAAGATTGGGCTATTTGTTCAACTTTTTGTCGTTTCTTGCTGCAACGCATTAGCGCTTGAAGAGAGCGACAGGCTTGTAAAAATCGACACAGTGAGCGACAAGAAAGCCGGGCGCATCTTCTTGACTGTTACGAACATCATGGAGTCGACGATTCATCTCTATTTTGAGAAATTGGAAAATGCGCAAACGTCGCAGCCGGTGCCATATGACTTTGTGATTGACGCTCCTTGCACAAATAAAACCATACTCGAAGTGAAGCAAAAGGCAGATGCACCCTGGTTCTACGCTTTCAACTATAACTACGCTTACGGCTTGCCGAGCGATCTGCCGACGGAAGACTACATTTACTCCTTGCCGTACGACGCGTCCGAACATTTCGGCTGTTCACAAGGTCCCGGCGGAAAATTCAGTCATGCAAAGGGCTCGGATGAAGAGCACGCAGTAGACTTTGGGATGCCGAGCGGCACGCGTGTCCTGGCTTCTCGTGCTGGTAAGGTGATTGCCTTTCGTGACGATTCAAAGGTAGGCGGTGGCTCAAAGAAGTTCAAGCAGCGAGAAAACTTCGTCATCATCAAGCATGACGACGGAACCTATGCGGCTTACGTCCACCTTCAACATAGAGGTGTGTTCGTAAAGCTCGGACAGGAAGTCAGTGTCGGCACTCCTCTTGGTCTCTCCGGCTCTACTGGTTATGCGACAAAACCGCACCTGCACTTTGAAGTCTACAGAGTGAAGAGCGGGAAATCCGTGCCCAGCTTGCCATTTCGGATGAGAACGCCGAAAGGCATTGTGACGCAGATGAAAGAGGGTGAAATGTACTGATTGAGCGGTTTGGAGTCTGTCCGAACTGTCTTGTCATTGGCAAATGTAAACAAAATCAGAAAAACTTCTCGACAAGTTCGGGCTTGTCCTGTTACCCTCAGAGGGTATTTTGTCGTTCAGGATGTTGTAAATCCTTATATGCCGCTCCGCAAAAGAGTGAATGTGATTGAATCCGCTGCCCGCAACCACGGGCATCATCATCACCATCATCATTCTTGAAACGGGAGCGGACCCTCACGACAGACTAGATTTGCAATCTTGCAAGAACTGTTGAGACCCGCTCAGAAGGCGGGTTTTTTTTGTTAGCGCTTATTTGGGTTTGAACCACCGAAGGAAACGAAAATGACGAATATTATTGAAGCGCCAAAAGGGAAGAATGAAAGTGCGGCAGGCTCAGAAGCCGGTCCAGCAGAGGATCTCGATGTTCTGAAAATGGTATTGCCTTCCGGACGCATTCAGGAAAAGGTGGTCTCGCTTCTCGAAAGAGTTGGACTGAGTTTCACTAAAAGTGGGCGTTCTTATCGTCCTCGGACCTCACAAACCGGTGTTGTCGCCAAGTTTCTCAAAGCGCAAAATATTCCTGATCTTGTTGCTCTCGGTCGTCACGATTGCGGTTTTTCAGGACTGGACTGGATAGTCGAGCGCGAAGCCGATGTGGTCGAATTGCTTGATCTCGGCTACGACCCTGTCTCCATCGTCGCAGCCATGCCGGAATACCTTGCCACAGAGTCGCTCCCAGAGCGCCGCGAGCGTCGTTTGGTAATCGCTTCCGAATATAGAAACCTCACACTCAATTACATCAAATCGCAAAATCTCAATGCCGATTACGTTCAAACTTTTGGCGCAACGGAAGCGTTGCCGCCGGAAGATGCGGACATGATCATCGATAACACGGCGACCGGAGAGACAATTCGCCAGAATCGTCTTGTTATTGTCGATACTCTTCTCAAATCGAGCACTCGCTTCCTTTGCAATCGAAAAGCGCTTGAAAATGATGCGAAGCGCAAGAAATTGGAAGAGCTGGTGATGCTGATGAAGAGCGCCCTGCGAGCCAATGACAAAGTCTTGCTGGAGATGAACGTCAATTGCGAAAATTTCGAAAAATTGGTTTCCATCCTGCCGTGCATGAAAGCTCCGACAATTTCAGAACTTTATAAAGGCAGCGGCTATGCCATCAAAGTAGCGGTACCCTCATGTGACGTTTCGCAGCTCATACCGCAATTGGTCGCTTTCGGCGCAACCGACATACTCGAATACAAACTGGAGAAGATCGTTGTCTAAGAGTAATTCAACTGCAACTACAAAAAAGACGGGAATTCTTCCAAAGCGAATCGTGCTGGAGTTGCCTTCTTATGACCTGCCTTCCGGCAGCAGGAGCGAGTATGCGCGTCTTGATTTTTGCGAGAACACCGAGGGCTATCCGGAATCTTATCCAAAAGGCATGCCCGACGATTGGACCAGCCGCTATCCGGAATATCCGCAATTGGTGAGCAAAATCGCCGCCTTGTACGGACTGCGCCCTGAGAATGTCATTCTAACGAATGGCAGTGACGAGGGGATTATGGTGGTCTGCAATACTTTTATTGAACCGAATCAAGACGCGGCGGTTGTGTCCAGACCATGTTTCACAGTTATCCCACATTCTCTAAAACTTGCCGGAGCAGAAGTGGCGAGCGTGGATGTCTTGCCCGATTTAAGTTTCGATCTTGACGGCATTGAATCAGCGTTGAAGAGAGTCCCGAAAATCGCTTTTTTCGCCACACCGGAAAATCCGACCGGCGCACAGATTCCAGGCGATGTAATCGAAGGCTGGTGCAAAAACTACCCTGAGACATTGATAGTAATTGATGAAGCATACAGCGATTTTGCAGGCACCACCGTTCTGCCGCTAATTGAGAAATTCAACAATTTGCTCGTTTTGAAAACTTTTTCTAAAGCCTGGGCACTGGCGGGGCTGCGGCTTGGCTGCGTTTTTGGGCAGCCGCAGATGATTGAATATTTGAAGATTGTGACACCGGTTTTTAGCGTCAACAACGCTGCAGTTTGGACCGCGTTAAGACTTATCGATCGTCGCGACGATGTTTCTACTTATGTAAAACAAGTCAATGAAAGAAAGCAGCGGCTCGTCAAGGCACTCGTCGAGCGTAATTTCGAGGTAGTCGATGGTGCAGGAAATGCAATTTTGCTTTCGATGGGGATACTTGCCGCCAAGTTTTGCGAGTTTTGCAAAACTGAAAAAGTGCTGGTGCGCAACCGAAGCAGCCAGGTGTTTCCCTCAAATGAATATGACCCGATGTGGGGAAGAGTCCGGGTATCTATCGGCACTGATGAAGAGCAACAACGTTTTCTTGCTTGCCTCGACAAATTTCAGGTCAGCTATGGCGTGATATTTGATCTCGATGGGACGCTTGTCGATACAAGTGCGAGTTTTGATGAGACGGTGGCGCAAATGGTGGAGCGATATTCCGGAAAGCCGCTTGCCGAAGGCGAACTGAAAAATCTGCGCGAGGAAGGTGGATACAATGACGATTGGGTTGCTTCGCTCGAATTGTTGAAACGTCGGGGCGTGACCATATCAATGGGCGAATTCTCGCCGGAAGCCACTAAATTGTATTTGAGTTTGGCACCAAAAACCGAACGCTTGCTGATGGCTGAGGAGGCGTTGAAAAAACTGGCAGCGCGCTATCCGATTTTCATAGTAACCGGACGCACCAGAGGTGAGTATGATCCTATTTGGGGCGAACGGTTGAACCCGCTCTTCAAGCGTATCTACTGCCTCGATGATGTGGCGGGGCTGGGCGCCAAGCCATCGCCGGATTACATCAATCGCAATCTTAAGGACTTCGATTTGAAGTTCGGAATTTACATCGGCAACTCAGTCGACGACATGCAGGCGGCGCAGGCGGCAGGCATCGATCGCATCGCCATTAACACTTCGGCATCAGAAAACGCTCTCAGCGAAGCCGGAGCCCAAATGATAATCAAGGACATGAGCGAACTGGAGAAGGTGTTTCAACTATGAAAAGCACAGTGCAAAACGATCGCAAGTCTGAGACCGGTGACGGGAAAGCAAGTCGTACGGCGACAGTAGTACGCGCAACCAAGGAGACGCAAATCTCGATACGCGTCGACCTGGATAATCCAGGTGAAGTTTCGATCAAAACGTCACTGCCATTTCTGTCACACATGCTTGAAGCTTTTGCTGTGCACGGCAGATTCAGCTTGGTCGTCGACGCCACAGGCGACATCGAAGTAGATCCGCATCACTTGATCGAAGACACCGGTATCGTTCTTGGTGAGACGATATTCAAGGCACTGGGTGGTTTTAAAGGCATCGAGCGCGCGGGCAGTTTCACCTATCCCATGGATGGCAGCCTTGTGCTAGTGGCGATTGACATTTGCGGGCGCCGCAATCTGACATGGAAGTTGCAATTCGGTAATTTCACCGTGGGCAATATCGACCCCAATTTGTTTCGAGAATTCTATAAAGGTTTTGTCGATGGACTGCGCGCCACACTTCACGTCAAAATGCTGGAAAGCGACAACGACCACCACGTCGTCGAAGCGTCATTCAAAGCACTGGCTCGCGCTGTCCGTCAGGCGACTACTCCTTTGCCCGGCAATGAATATTTGAGCACCAAAGGAGTCTTAGATGACAACTAAGGTCGATCTGGTCGATGTAGCCGGGGGCAA
>PNKB01000126.1 GCA_013997645.1 Cyanobacteria bacterium PR.3.49 | reverse complement strand
CAAATTAGAAACGTTCAAAAACATGGTGTCGACGTTTTCTATCCTGATTTCATGCCTTCGCGTTTCAAGTTGAGCAACATGAAGTTCGGCGGCTATGACAAGGCGCATCCGGATTATTCGCTGATTTTCAATGCAAAAGGAAAGCACTCCATTACAATCGAAAGTGCTTATGAAGGTATTGGTGATGGACCAGATGGTTACAAGAAACTGAAAGGTAAGTCGAAAATATTCGGGCGCTTTGGTGTGAACGTTTTCAAGCCTCGCACAGAAGGCAATGATACGGACGATTACTATTACCTAAGTGACTGGCTGGAGAGCAAGAAGAGGGTCAAGCCGGACGCAAAGCGCTTCTACAACCTGTACGGCACCGGCGTAAAAGACAAAGAAGTGATCGCTATACTAGAGTCGCTTACGCCCTTGAAGAGATAGTTGTTTGCCGCAAAAAACTATCTAATTGGGCGGGTGAAATGCAATGCTTGAAGTCAGGTAAGCTGCTTCTCTGCCGAACCGTCTTTCGGCAACGTGCGCTGATGGCATCATGATACTGTGCGGAAGGCTGATGGCAGCGTCAATCGGCAGATTGCCATAAAGAATATCTTCCTCGACGCCAACATCAACTAGCCATTCTGCGAGTTCATCGAACTCGTCGTCGCGTGCTGCAAGAATGGGATAACCTGGTGCGACAAATGACGCGCAAAAAAATCCGTCCGACTCAAAAACCTTCAATCTCCCAGCAACCAATGCACTCTGCATGTTTATCCAAATCCCCGTTCGTATAAATGCACTCACGCAAACACACTTTAGCAAAAGTTTTGAGAAACTTACCGCGGAAATGGCTGAACAAAAGGTGCAAGAGCTTCTTGGCTATGCAAAAGGCATCCTATATAGCATCTACTGAATGGCTATCGAACATGCATTGTTCGACAGAAATTTTTCGCCGGAGAGTGTTTTGCCATGACCCCGGTCTTATTTCGGATTGCCGTCTTTCCCTAACGAGACTATTGGAGCGATGATTGTCGGCTCTGTTGGAATTTCATCGAAAAATTGTCGTAAGAGCTTTCGCGAAACAAAAGGGACTGGATTTGTCACTTCAACATTAACCTGAAAGTCATCTGAGCCGTCTTTTCTTGTTAGAAAAATTCGTTTGATTTCCACTTCACTGTCAACTTGAGCCAGTTTGCTTATGTAAGCCGGAACTTCTAGTTTGACCTTAATGCCTTTGATGTCCTTAATCTCAGGATATTTGCCCTCACCCAAAGTCATGCTGATGGCACCAACTTCGATACTGCTCAGTTTGATTCCTTCAGCTAACTCTCGCTTCTCTGGGAATGGTAAATCGACTGTGCCTTCTCTATCAATTACCAATCGATCGCCTGAAACTTTGGAGATGCTTTTTACTCCGGAAATTGCCTTTGTCACTAATTCAGAAGCGCGGTGATCAAGTTCGACTCCGCTCATTGTCAAAGCCATTTTAACAAGCGCTACCGGATCCTGCGATTCGATTTTTGTCGGAGGCAAGTGTTTTAACGCCTCGTTTATTTTGACTATGGGAGATTCAAGCGCATTTTTCGCCCAAACCGCTTCGAATCGATCTTCGCGCCGCGGTTGATAGAAGGACTCTACTGCTGAAGATTTGAGCTGTTGACGTTCGTGTGTGTAAGGATCAAAATGTGTCGGACCCTGCCGAGGATGGCAGCGAATGCATTGCTGTGGATCGGGAATTTCCTTCAGCGTTGGAATTGAGTCGAGCGAACTTACTAGTTTGCCGATTTTTGTATTGAACTCTGCTGAGCCTGGAACAAGTTTTTCAATCTCTTGCCTGTTTTGAAATCTCTCTTGCTCCGTGCTTGCCATTGAGTAGTTTCTACGAAACCGCCTTAGTTCATCCTTTTCTTCAGGTGTTAATTTCGCCTCGGCTTGATTGCGGCGTCCCTGTAGCCACCGGATTTCTTCTGCGCTGGCAAGATATTCGTCACTTCTATCCTGACGGAAATCCAGAGAGCGAAAGTTTTCGAAAGCATCTGTTCTTCGTCCTTGTGTGCTAAGTCCTAGTCTGCGATCGTCTTGCATCTGCAAGACGAACTTTCTCAGCGCTTCATGTTGAGAAGGATCTGCAGCAGCCGGGCGGGCCACTTCAACGGGATCGGGCATATGGATGCACCTGGGAGGTCGTGCAAGTGTGTATCCGTTTATCCGTTATTTTGGACAGATTGAAATTAAGAAAAAGCGCCAAAAATCAGCATCCGCTGCCACAAAATTGCTACAACTAGCGGCGAAAGCATTTAGTCGAATGATCGTTGACGATGCCTACGGCTTGCATCCACGCATAGACGATAACTGGTCCGACGAATTTGAACCCACGGCACTTCAGCTCTTTTGAAATTTGTTTTGAAAGATCGGTCTCGGCGAATACGGTTTTACCATCGCCTTTGATCACTTTTCCTTTGGTAAACGACCAGCAAAAGTCGCTAAAGTCTTCACCATGTTTCTCCATATCGCAATAGATTTTAGCGGCGCCGATTGCTGCTTCGATTTTGCTTCTGGAGCGAATGATTCCTTCGTTTTGAAGTAGCCGGAGTATGTCTTTCTCTTTGAATTTTGCAACTTTCTCAGGCTCGAAATTTGCAAATGCTTTTCGGAAAGCTTCTCGCTTTTTCAAGATGGTGCTCCAGGACAATCCAGCCTGAAATCCCTCCAATACCAGCAATTCCCACAGAGCGCGCGAGTCATGCTCCGGCACGCCCCATTCCTTATCGTGATATTGCTGCATCAGAGCATCCGATTCTGCCCATTTGCATCTTTGGGGTGGTTTGTTTTGAACCATTGACTAAATCTCCGCCCTAAAGGAATCGAACCTACGATTTCTTGGTTCGAACTTTTTCAACCGCTATTTTACTCTCCAAGCTGAGTCTGGCGGGCGAAGTCGCTAAGGATGCATTGGTGTTGCGGGATATAATGTCTAAAGCCCCTACCGTTGCGATGCAGTTGACTGCGCTGGCTTGTATGTATTTCGACTGATTGATACAGAAACACCATGTTTACTTTGGCTATCTTTGACAGCTTGCCATTGTCCATAGCTCGACTGCTGTTGGCAACTGGTCGTAATGAGATTGACTGTCAAATTGGTCAGCCAATTGACGGCCCACTCTTACGCGCATACGAATACCACTCTGGAATTTCTAGAAGAAGCATCGAAGATGACTCTGCGAAATCCGAATCATATACTCAGGAAGATGGAACAGAACTGCTTTCGCAGAAGGCATTTGGTCTAATACTGTTTCGAAAGTTCGAAGAAGCATCGGAAGTGAATAGACTTTGGGCTGATGGCGCGGATTCAGATTGCAAAACGCCAGATCAGATTCTTCTTGCTAAGGCATGTCTCAATGTGACTCGACATAAACCGAATGTTCCCAGGAAAATTTGGTTCGATACGCAGAAGGTCTTCGCGGAAGCAATTAAGGTAACTAGTTCCAGCCGCAACCTTCAATTAATGATGGAGTCTCTTATAGGGCACATTCGAATAGTTGGTTGGCAAGGTTCGACCTCAGATGATGAAAAGCTGCTCTTGACCGCTGAGCTTAGCAAATTGGGTGAATTTGTCGATGCTTTCAGCTCTTCCGACCGTTATCTAAGTGTACGAGTTGCCCAGTGTTCCGGTTATGTTGCAATGTCGAAAGAGAACTATTTGCTGGCTAAAGAAAAGTTTTCCGAAGCGCTAAATGTTTTAGAAGGCATCAAAGAGGATTTGGGCTGGTATAAGTCAGAGCTGCTTCTCGAACTTTCCAACGCTTGTAGCAGATTGAAAGAATATGCCGATGCTCAGATGCATTTGAGTCAAGCGATTGATACGGAAGTGCACGGTGCAGGTGATTCACTGCGATTGGCAAAACTCTTCGCCTCATTAGGAATGAACGTTCACCTGACAGAAGGTTCTGGCCATGCGGAAACCCATTTCCTAAAAGCTCTTGATTTTTACGAGAGGTTTCCTGGTGAATTCACGTATGAAAAACTTTCGGTGCTCCACGAAATCATGCATGGGAACAGGAACGTAATGCCACCTGATCGGAGCGAAATGTTGGAAAGCAAAATTCAGAGCCTGATTGAAGAGAGCAAGAAGTTCGACTGAATTCTATTTCGATTTCTTCCTTTCGGAAGGAGAAAATTGAAACAAGGAAGAATAGAATCGCTAACTAGTGTCGGTCTGGAAAAACTCGCAAAAGAGTATTCGTTAGCCACCGACTAAACCCTGAGCCAAAAAAAATCTTTGAAAATAGAAAAGCTGCAATGATCAGGAGTACCACATCGCAGACTTTCTCTCCAAGATTACGCAAATCTTTGTCGTCCAATATTCGATAAAGAGTTTCCGCTATCCATCGACGAAATCCTGAGCTTATAAAGAATTCCGAAAATAAAAACAAAGCAATAATCAGGCTTACTACCACGGCAACTGTGTAGCAAAAAATTCGCAGAAGTTTGTTGAGTGACATTGCGTGCACCTGCGGTTGACGGCCGAGGTTTCGTTGTACTAGGTAACCGGCACTTTGAATTCTAACCTTGATTTCGGTCGACTTTCTTTGCTCCAATTTGACGAGCGTTGGGCCAAATAGGGGCCAACGCCAGGTTGATCCTGCCTGTACATTCAATCTTTTGTAGCAGACGTTAAAATTCCCGCCCTGTAGGACTCGAACCTACGACCTCTTGGTTCGAAGCCAAGCACTCTATCCAGCTGAGCTAAGGGCGGATATGCGGGAGATATTCCTCGAACACCCTTAATGCTAGCCTTCCGAGCTAGGAGAGTCAAGGGAAATCGGCTTTCGCCCGTCCTGCATAGCTTTTCAGCCTGAGACGGTAGCCTCGTTTTTCGCGATGCGCATGGCTTTATGGCAAACTATTGTTGGCATCAGCCGTCCCGCCTCTAACCCAAACCTGTGAAGCTTTCAGAAAAAGGAATTGTCCTTGTACTGGTTCCCGTAGCCTTTGAGTTTATCTTTGTCGGCTCGCTTTTTTACTTGTTGAATCAGCAGGAAAATGAGCTGAAATTTGCTGAAAGAGCGCGTCGGAAAAATGTGCATTTAAATCGAATTCACCGTGCGCAAATTGTCTTGATGGGTGGATTGGCGCCGTATGAGGGCGCGAGGGTAATGCGCGGCGCCCAGCGAACTGACCTTGCAAAAAAGCTGTGGTTGGATGAAATTGCGCTGCTCGAGCGGAGCTTTGCGGATGATCCGGCGACCCTTGCTTTTGCCGAGCAGATGAAGAAAACCATGGCTGATGGAATGGCCATGGCTAATGAATTGAAGAATTCCATGGGTGGTCGCTTTGACATGGATGCTCTGGTCAAATTCAAAAAGGCCAGATCGCTTATTAATGCTTTGGGTGCAATGACCGACAAGATGTCTTTGGAAACTGAGCAAATTGAGCAAGAGTCCCCTATCAGAATGGCGAAAACTCGCGATCAGCTGAAGTTATTATTGCTGGCAGGTTTGGCTATTAATATTGGACTTGCCGTCGGGATGGCTGTTTATTTCAGCAAAGGCACCGTTGCTCGTCTGTCGACAGTTATGGACAATACCAAGCGACTTGCCGCAGAGCAAGAGCTTAACAAGCCGCTGAGCGGCAACGATGAAATTGCAGTTCTAGATCAAACGCTGAGAAGCATGGCTGAGCAGCGAGCTGAAATTGCGCGTAAAGAGCGAGCATTGCTAGAAAACGCAGCAGATGTGATCTGTTCATTAGATTAAAGCGGCACCATAACTGATGTCAGCCCTGCATGCGCAAAAATTTGGGGCTATGCGCCTGATGAGCTCCTTTCGAAGAGTTTGACGAATCTTGTTTCCACCGATACCAAGGAAACAACCTCTCAGCAGATTGCAGCAGCGAAACAAAGCAATGCAGATACTAAGTTTGAGAATCGCATAAAGAGAAAGGACGGCAACCTGGTCGATATGCTGTGGTCGATAAAGTGGTCACCCCAAGAAATGTCATTCTTCTGCGTCGCGCACAATAATTCTGAAAGAAAAGAGCTTGAGCGCATGAAGCAAGAATTTGTCGCTATGCTCAGTCATGATTTACGGTCGCCACTAAATTCGGTGCAGGCGTTTTTCACGATGATATCCGACAACGTTTATGGACCTCTCAGCGAGAAGGGCATGATGAAGGTTAAGTCGTTGGAAGACACTATCGCTTGGCTTATTGAAATGATCAGCGATCTGCTGGATATCGACAAAATCGAGGCTGGTTTATTTGACCTGAACCTCAAAACTGTTTCACTCAAATCTGTAGTTGAGAAGGCGAATGATGCGTTGCATTCGCTCGCTGAGAAACAAGATATCGATATTGAACTTCCCAACACTGATGCGATTGTTGCTATCGATCAAGAGTTGTTCATGCGAGTTATCACCAATCTGATTTCCAATGCAATCAAATTTTCAAAGCCGAATTCAGTGGTGAAAATCGAGATTGAGCAATTAAGCGACAAAGTAGAACTCCGAGTTATCGATTCTGGTCCAGGAATTGCGCCGGAAAATCAGGAAGCTATATTCGAGCGATTCAGGCAAGTGCGTGGAGCCGAGACGGAAAATCGTCGAAGCTCTGGGTTGGGGCTGGCGGTTGCACGAGCTATCGTCGAGCAGCATCGAGGCAGCATCGGTGTGAAAAGCGAGTTGGGCAAAGGAAGTACCTTCTGGGTTTGTTTGCCAAGCGGAGCGGGTGAGGTGGGCTGATGCATGAGCAATATGACCAACTGGGTTGGTTTTGTGGGAAACTATTACGAGGCAACCTTGAACATTCCGGCGCGTGGGGCGGCGACCAGTGAAACTGATTCATAGGGGATTGATCCTGGTACTGGTGCCCGTTGCCTTCGAGTTTATTTTTGTTGGCACCCTTTTCGGAATGATGCACCAGGCGGAAATGGAAGTCGCCCGTGCTGAGAAGGCGCGCGAAATCATAACGCATCTCAATCGGATTCAACGTCACATTCTTGTGTGGGTGGCTGGGCTCAGCCCCTATGCTTCTCTTTCGGGAACGCCCGGCCCGGCAAAGGCACGTTTGGCTGCAAACAACGTGAAGGAAGAGTTTAAGCGTTTGCGTAAAGTCGTGAGTGACGAACCGGAGCAACTTGCGTCCGTCGATAAGATGGAGAAGTCCTGGGATGACGGCGTCAAAATTTCTGTAGATATTAAAGACGCCTGGTCTATGTATAGCCTTTTCAATTCCAGCTCAGGACTGGAGCGAGGAAGAGGATTGATGAGCGGCTTGCTCGATTACTCCGACGCTATTCGTAATCAAACTGAAAAGATTGAAAATGAAAGTCCTGAGCGACAAGCTGAAATACGGGAGTACATGAAAATTTGGCTGTCGTTTGGTTTGACACTTAATGTGGTGCTCGCAGTTGCTCTGGCTTTTTACTTCAATCGAGTAACGGCCGCGCGTCTTGCTGTTGTGGTCGACAATACTCGCCGGTTGGCTGGTGGATTGCCGCTTAATAAACCTTTGCGGGGAGACGATGAATTTGCGCGTCTGGATAAAGTCTTCAACAATATGGCGCGCGATATCAATGTACTTGCAGAGAAAGAACGTGCTTTGCTTGTTCATGCTGTGGATGTGATTTGTTCACTTGATGCAGACGGAACCATTTCGGATGTTAGTCCTGCGTGTGAAAAAGTCTGGGGCTATAAGGTCGATGAGCTCTTGTCGAAGCGTTTAATGAGCATTGTCTTTGAAGATGATCAGAACGCTACACTCGAACGCATATCTCTGATTAAGAAGACCAACGCGGACAGTACGTTTGAAAACCGTATCAAACGCAAGGATGGCAGACTTGTAGACATGCTCTGGTCGCTTAATTGGTCGGCTGATCAAAAAACGTTTTTCTGTGTCGCTCACGACAACACTGAAAGAAAAAACGCGGAGCGGATGAAGCAGGATTTTGTGGCTATGCTCAGCCATGATTTGCGTTCGCCACTGAATTCGGTGCAAGCGTTCTTCACTATGTTGCGCGAGAAAGTCTATGGTTCTTTAAATGATAAAGGAATGAATAGGGCTGCTTCACTTGAAGGCACTGTTTCCTGGCTGATCGAGATGATTAGCGATTTGCTCGATATAGATAAGATCGAAGCAGGATTGGCTGATCTTGATTTGAGAGAAGCGTCGCTTAGGGATGTTGCTGATCGAGCAAGCGAAGCGTTGAGTAACTTAGCTGATGAGTCGGCTGTGGAAATTGTTTTACCGACCAACGATGCTAAGGTTCTCATAGACGATGACATGTTCATGCGTGTCGTGACGAATTTACTCTCGAATGCCATTAAGTACTCGCCCAAGAAATCCACTGTCGATGTGGAAATTTCCCAAGCCGAAGGATATGTAGAACTCCGAGTAATCGATCATGGTCCAGGAATAGCCCTCGAAAACCAGGAATCTGTTTTTGAACGCTTCAAACAGATTAAAGAATCTGATACCAAAAAGCATCGCAGTTCCGGTTTAGGCCTAGCTGTTTCGAAGGCGATTGTAGAACAACACAAGGGCACGATTGGAGTGACTAGTGCTCCGGGTGAAGGCAGCACCTTCTGGGTTCGCCTTCCGGTCGCGTAGAACGTTACCAGGTTTGCCATAGAACGCCACCTGGTTTGGGTCACTGGAACGTCACAATTGCCTCGTAATTTGTGGTCAAGCTGTCGCACGCTCGGATGCATTCCAGGTTTGTGCGTCTCTCGTTTCTCCCCAGAAGTGATTGCAGGAGGCACCATGCCACCGATCGATGCTACGCCACCAAATGAAGTTTCCCAGACCCCACAATTCCCTCAGCAAATTACCAGCCAGATACTTTTAAGAGCCGCTCAACCTGACGGGACTTACTTCGCCAAACCAAAACTTCCTCAGGTTGGAGAGAACGTTCCGAATTTGTCAGATGTGCTGAATCGCGAATTTGGGAAAGACGTGTTTAGGCCCGTCCAGGGACCGAGTGCATCCTCTTCAGAGGGTGGGACAAGTGCCAGAGCAACCACCCGTGGTGAGCAGTCATTAGACCTGGCGCAATCAATTGATTATGCACGAGACAATTTCGCCAAAATCGATAAAGATAACGACGGACGTTTGAGCCTGGGTGAAGTGCAAGGAGCGTTGCGCAAAGCTGAAGGAACATCTGAGCAAGGAAAACTGGGCGCGGTTTTCTCCAACTTTGAAAAGCTCTCAAAGAGTGCCGATTTCTCCATTTTTGATTCATTCAAGAGTGGCATCGATATGCAAGATCTCAATCTTGAGTATCAACGGACGGTAAACCGCGGATTTACCGATCGCAGTGGACAACCTGCTTCAGAAGCTATGCATCGGCATCAGCTATACAGAGACACGCACGATGGAAAGCTGCCAATGGACGATCTTCACGAAGCTTCTGCGTGGCTGTTAGGCAATATGAAAAAGTACGACAGCTCGCGCGACGGTGTTTTAAATAAAGCAGAGATTGTAAGCAGCTTGCAAAAGGAGACCGATCCCAAGGCTCGCCAGATGCTGCAGGTGCTCAACGAAAATTACGACAGATTGCGCAACGATCGCGGCATGCTGACCTGGCTTAAGAAGGAAGGCATCAGCTCTCAGGATGCTCAGGAAGCAATGAGAGACATTGAACAAAAACGTGGTGCGTATGATATGGGACAAGTTTTGCTCGCCAATGGCGAACAACTATTCAATGCTTTAGACAGCGCCAAAAATGGACGGCTGGACGGAAAAATTTCGGCTAATGATCTAAAGGCCTTCATCGCTAAATATGAGCAGCGTAACAGAGAGGGTAAGCCTGCAGCCGGTTTGTACTCGCCGGAAAATGTTTCACTTGTTCGTGAGATGTTAGGACAATGGGAATTGCCGTTCAATGCTGGAACGCCATTAGCACAGTTGAGCGGACTCGCTTACACGGGGAATGGACCGACCGCACAAGGTTTCATCACAAAAGAGTCTGTTAGAGACGCGGTAAAAATCTAGTCACTGCTTCGCCACATTTAGGACTTAAATTCAAATCAAGCAGCCGCCGTTACTATTTTAAACACAAACCGGCGGTTGCAAAAAATTTCAAATTACGTTTTTTCCTGGAGGAAGAATGGGCGGCGCTGGCAACAGTGCCGTTCTTCTCTTTGAGTTTCCCAAATCGGACTATACAAAGGTTGAGTATGCGAGCCAAATTCCACGTCACGGCTACGCCACAATGTCTTCGTAAATTTACGGTGTGAGGCGCAAGTTTCACTTAGTTATTCAACTCCCCCTTACCACGCTCCATCCGCTCGCACATTCGCCCTTTGATGTGCCGATCGCGTCATCCCTGGAGGATAAAGTGATGAAGTCACCAGAAAACTTTCAAGCTGTCGATCAAATAAAGGCACCTGAAAGCAGCCCATTGTCTGCGGAAGTTCAACAGTCAATGATGCAAAGGCGCGATTTGATTTCGTGTCTTCCTAAAGTCGGCATAGACATTATTGAAGATATCAACAAGCACATTTGTGACGACATTTTTGGCAGCGTCTTCGACCGTTGCGACGACAGAGACCGCGGCGGACGCGGGGGACGTAATGACCGTAGAGACCGTCACGACCGTGATGACGATTGCCGGGGCGATGACCGTAGAGGTCGTGGCGATGACCGCTATCGCGGCGATGACCGCTATCGCGACGATGACCGCTATCGCGACGATGACCGCTATCGCGACGATTCTCCTCGTTATGATCGTCAGGAAGAACAGCATTATCAGAGAAAAGAGAATCGAATTGATAACGCCACAGATTATTTGAAGGATAACTTTGACCGATTGGATCGCGATAATGATGGACAAGTCGATAGACGTGAGTTGAGAGTTGCCTCTCACCAAGCTGACAGCTTTGCTGAGCGCGACAAATTGCAAACCTTGCAAGAGAATTTCAATGAAATCAAATCCGCAAATCGCGACGGTGGAGAAGGAATTACTAGAGGCGATGTTTCCGAGACTCAGCGGGACCTGGATAGAAACAGAGAAATGCGCAGCATGGCTGACCGACTGCACAGAGGTCATCCGTCGTTATTTTCTGCAATTGATGGTGCCAATGGGATGCAGGATGGCTTGATCTCGAAATCTGATTTGAAAGAGTTCAAGAAAGACTTTTTCAGAAAGTTAGTCAAGGGAGATCTGGGTGGAGCCTACACGCCTGAGAATATGAAGCTCGTAGGCGACATGCTCAACCAGTGGAATCACAATGGCTCTGCAGTGAACGAGATGAGAGACGGTGATTTTATTTCGCGTCGTTCGCTGAATTCAGCACTTGAGCAAAATCGTTACGGTGATGAGCAATCAAGATATGCGCAAAGGAACGTGAACCGGCCTTACGCTTAATAAAGTTTCTGGAGGAGGGGAGGGATGGCTCGCAAGAGTCGTCCCTTTCTGTTTGGCGACTCTGCCCAATTTCTGCTTTCAGTCTTCTTTCGTCGAAAGTTTATAACCAAAACCGTATACGTTTTTGATTAATGACTTCTTGCTGTCGTCGTCGATGCGCTTTCTCAGCCGTTTGATTGTGGTGCGAACCGCTTCCGGCCCGGCAGAAGCTTCTGATTTCCAGACCTGATGCAGAAGAGCATCGGAATTGAAAACTTGATCCGGATGCATCATGAAAAATTCGAGCAGTGCAAATTCGATGGGCCAGAGTTCGATTTCTTTGCCTTTTTTTGTGACCGTTCTTTTGGCAGGATCAAGGCAGAGATCGCCGACATCTAATGTGATGAGCTGTTGAGTCGGTTTTCTGCGCAACAGCGCGCGAATTCTCGCTGATAGTTCTCTCAGTTCAACCGGCTTGGTCAGATAATCGTCAGCGCCGGAGTCAAAACCAATCTCTTTGCTGTCAATTGAACTCTTGCCCGTGAGCATCAAAACCGGAGTGGCACCACCGCCTTCTCTAAACGTTTTGCATACATCGATGCCGCTCTTTTCAGGCATATCCCAGTCGAGGACGATGCAATCGTACTCGTATGTTTTGAGCATCTCTTGTGCATCGCCACCATTGTGAGTGACGTCGACGGTATATTTTTGATGGATCAGCCAGTCTTCGATCAATCCACAAAGTTGGGTATCGTCGTCGGCGACCAATATGCGAGCCATTTTCAGTCTTGAGAAATGAGAACCAGCGCCCAGTGAATCCAGCTCTATGTTACCTGCTCGCCGGCGAAAAGCGTAGGTGAGTCGGCAGGGAACTCAGTCGACATCGCCGGTCCCGACAAGTCAAGCAGAAGCCTTACGCCCAGTCGAGCGCGGAATTCTGCGACTGGAGTCGCAAGCTGCCTGCATACCGGCGTTGAGTTCACCCGCCTATCTACTAATACGTCATTGCGAGGAGAAAAGTTCAATGCAAATTAGAGCACCCAAATAAGAAGTGGTTAATCTTTTGGCGCTAACCGTTGTCTGCAAAACCGGGAAACAGCGTCATGCCACCATCAATGAATATTGTGGTGCCGTGAATGTAATCAGCGTAGTCAGAGGCAAGAAAGAGTGCGACGTTTGCAACATCGTCGACTTCGCCGATTCTTCCGTAAGGAATTAGTTTCAACAGCTCTTTCATCTTTGCCTTGTCGCTCCAGACATCCTCATTTATTGGCGTTTTTATGGCACCAGGCGCAATACTATTGATGCGGATTTTATGTTCGCCCAATTCTTGAGCAATGCTCTTCATGAGTTGCATGATTCCGCCTTTTGAAGCGGCGTAATTGACGTGTCCCGCCCAGGGAATCAGTTCGTGCACAGAGCTGACACAGATTATATTTCCGATTGCTCTGTCGCCCTCTTTGATGCCCCGCATCAAAAAGTGTCTTCCTGCTTCTCTCGCGCATAAAAACTGACTGGAAAGATTTACTTCGATGACCTTGGTCCATTCCTTAAAGCTCATATTGAGAAACGAGCTGTCAGCCTGTATTCCCGCATTGTTGATCAGGATATCGATGTCGCCGAAATGTTCTTGTGCTTCCTCAAACATGGAGAGAACATCTGCTTCTTCGCTCACGTCCGCCTGGACAATCAGTCCACTTCCGCCAGAACTTTCAATGCTCTCCAATACTTCCTCGGCTTCGCCTTTTTGTCTCATGTAATTGATTACGACCTTGGCGCCGGAGCGACCGAAAGCTTCAGCAATTCCTCGTCCAATGCCGGAGCTGGCGCCTGTCACAAGAACGACTTTGTCTTTGAAATTAATATCCATCGTTTGCTCCGCAGAAAATAGGCAACGGAAGGACGACCGCCAATTGCGCGGTTTGTTCCTGCGGGCAGACTGTTTTTAACTACTGGGTCGACTTCTGGCCATCGTATTGCTGCGCATGTAAAGCAACAGCTCCAGCATGACTACATCCAAGCGCGTGACGCTCGAGCGCAGCTGGTGCAACATGGCATTACGATCTTCGATGAGATCGGAAGTGATTCTGTATGTGCTTTGCGTTGTGTTTGTTATGCGAGCCTGCCGCTCTTTCTCGTCATGTCTGCGAAAGTGTCTTCTGCCGTGATGCAACAGGCAGAATCCTTCTTTGGTCCAGTCTGCCACCAGTTTTTCTCGACGTGTTTGACCGCCGGGCGCGCCCGGAGAATTCAAAAAGGTCCAGACGCTCTGCGGGTATGCCGGCGATGGACCTTTGTCTGGTTCGAACAGTCGCGAAAGAATGTTTGGAATTCCCTTTTCAATTCGCTTTTCACCTTTCTGCTCGTAAAGTGACCAGACGGCAAGCACTGTCTGAACCAGACCTTCGACAGCATCGATGGTGTCGTAAGTGAGGTGATTGATGTCACCGATCGCCAGGGCACCGCCGATCATGCCGGAGATGCCGCCGCTGATGAGGTCACCGTAAGTGTTGAGCTTTAGGGCGCGATCGCGTTTGGCAGCTAGAATCGCGGCAACGGCGTTGGCGCGTGCCACTTCTTCTTCGACGAAGTGTACGAAGGTTCTGGCTTCCTGAGAGACAACCATCACCGATTCCACTACATTCTGCCGGGCTTCTAGATAATCCGCTGCGCTTACAGAGCCGGAAAGTCGCTGCTGCCGCATTGTGTCAAATTGCACAAGGGTGTTCCACAGTCCCAGTCTTTTAGCGGTGTCTTGCGCTTCGAATGAAAGGGTGTCAAGAGAGCGCGGTGCGGTGGGTGGCGGAGGCGCGACTTCGTCGTTGGGTGAGGGAATTATCTCGTTGCGCAGTTCTTGCGCTAAAAGAGGCGTTACTGCATGGAGGGCAGCCAGCAAGCTCAGCCCCACAGCAAATGCAGATTTCTGAAAACGTTTAAACACCGTGTAAGTTAATCGAAAGCTCTTTCAAATGCTTGATGCTATGAAGCTTTTGGGCTCATGTCAACTTTTATTTCTATCATCCCGCTTTTCTCGTTCTAAAGCGGTTGCCATCGACTTCGGTTAAAATCATCCGTATGTGCGGGCGCTATACCCTCTATCACTCATCCAATGAGATTGTCGATCGCTTCCGAACGATGCAGGTCGAGTTCGATCTCGAACAACGTTTCAACATTGCACCCACGCAGTTGATTGCTGTTGTTGCTGAAAAGGCGGAGGGTGGAGAAACGCACCGGCGACTGGAGCCGGTCAAATGGGGGCTGGTGCCTTTTTGGGTGAAGGATATCACCACGTTCAAACCATTTTTCAACACCCGCACCGAGACCATCGCCGAGAAGCCGTCTTTTAAAGCTGCTTTCACTCGTCGTCGTTGCATAATTCCGTGCAGCGGTTTTTATGAATGGAAGAAAACGGATGACGGCAAAGGCAAAATTCCCATGTTCATTTCCATGAAGAATGGGGAGCCTTTTGGCATGGCGGGTATTTACGAAACCTGGTCGTCGCCTGATGGAGGCGATCTGACAACATGTTCGATTATCACCGTCCCAGCCAATCAGTTCATGTCCGATATTCACGATCGCATGCCGGCGATAATCACTCGCGAAAATGAAGATGATTGGCTGAACCCGATGGAAGTAAATAACGAGCGTTTGCTGCGAATGTTGGCACCGTATGACGACAATCTGATGAAAGCGCATCCCGTATCTTCGATGGTCAATTCTCCGCGCACTGATTCGGTGCGCTTGATTGAAGAATGCACCATCGAGCAAGCGCTGGAGAAGCCGGTTTCTGCGACCAGGGCGAAAGGCGCCGCCGCAAAAAAACGCGAGCAAGGTTTTGAAGACACCGGGCAATTAAAATTGTTTTGATGGCAATAGTTTTCGTTCGTTGAAGTTTGAGGGATCCCAGAATTGAGAATGACATCGGGTGTGCTGCTGTTCCGCCGAAAGCGCAAGGATTTGCATGTGCTTTTGGTTTTCAACGGCAATAGTTGGAGCATTCCAAAAGGCGGAATCGAGAGGCGCGAGTCGCGGCGTAAAACTGCAATCAGAGAGCTCGAGGAAGAAACATCCATCAAGGCGACGATGAAGTTGGAAGAAATCGGCTATGTCGATAGAGAGAAATTCGAGCGACTATATTGTTTTCTGGGTCACGGAGACGGCAAGCCACGACCTGCTGATGATGCGGAAATCGCTGATTTTTATCCGCTCGATCAAGCAATGAAAATGATCGCAAAGTATCAATTGCCTTTGCTCGAAGTTTTGCGTGGATTGAAAGTTTAGATTCAGAGTTTCAATTCTGAATTCTAATTCTGCTTTCTAGTCTTGAACTGTAGTTCTGAGTTCTAGTCCAGCATCTTCAGTTGCTGTTGAATGCCTTCCAGTTTGTGTTCGAGCTGAGCAAGCGCTTCGTTGCATGCTTGAACTTTTTCCGGCGGTGCTTTCTTGGCAAAGTCGGGATTGTCGAGAATTTGTTTTTGCTTGGCAATTTCCTTTTCGGTCGCTGCCAATTGCTGATTCAATTTCTCGCGAGTTTTTTCAACATCGATGGCATCGCCCAGAGGCAGAGCGACTTTGATCGTTCCTACTTTGTCCCAGGCTGTGCGTGGTGGCAAAGCGCCTGATTTGAACTCAACAGTGCCGGCTTTCGCCAGGCGCTTGATGTAGTCGACACTTGTCTCTAGCAGCTTCTTCTCATCAGCGCTTTCAGCTTGAATGATGGCGTTGATTTCGAGAGATGCGGGCACGTTGAAGGTTTGTCTGATGTTTCTAATAGAACGGATCACTTTCATGATCAGTCCCATTTCGGCGTCCGACTGCTCGTTGAAGAAACGCTCGTCATCGCGCGGATATGGAGCAAACATAATTGAATCGTAATTGTCGAACAACTCCGACTTGGGTGTTCTGCTCCACAATTCATCAGTGATAAAAGGCGCTGTCGGGTGCATCGCTCGCATCAGACCTTCAAAGATGTTATGCAACACGCGCTGAGTTTGTTCTTTCAGCTCCGGCTTGGCGAGCTGAATTTTGGCGATTTCGATATACCAGTCGCAATAATGATCCCAGGTGAAATCGTAGATTTCGCGTGTGGCATCGTGGAAGTCGTATTCATTGTAAGCATGGCTGACATTCTTCAGCATGCTGTTGAAGCGGTGTAATATCCAGCGATCTGCCAGGGTCAGTTTTTCCGGATCGATCGGTGCGGGCGTGTAGCCTTCCAGTTGAGTCAAGACGAATCTGCCGGCGTTCCATAACTTGTTGGCGAAGCGCTTGTATTCATCAAGCTTGTCTTCCTTGAAGCGAACGTCCTGATCGCCTTTGATGCCGACCGAAGCAAACCAAAATCTGTTTGCATC
>PNKB01000125.1 GCA_013997645.1 Cyanobacteria bacterium PR.3.49 | reverse complement strand
GCACATCGTAAAACTGAACAATCTGATATCCCGCGCCGCCAGCAACTCGCGAGCTGTCGCTCACGACATTTACGCTCACACTGACCTGATACTTTCTCCTTGTCACGCTCACACAATTGTCGATGCAAATGCACTCGACGAGAAGAGCTGCCTTTCCGACAGCGACATCGATCTGCTGATGCTGATCGGAGAAGGATTGAGCCGGCAGCAAATAATCTCGGAAGTGGGATGGGACCTGGCTCAGATCAGCCTCTGGCAAGAGGAAATTATGACAAAAGCAAGACAGGCTGAATTACATACTTAGCTACGCAATGCCAGCCGGTTAGTGCGGCGCGATATTGCCGTGATCTTCGGCAGAGACGGTGACTTTGCGCGCTGCCAGTTGTTTGTATGACCAGATGAAGCCCAGCATCATCAGGAAATCCGCCACGCCAAAGGGTTTCCACATGTCAGGCAAAACGCCGGTCAAAAAAGTGTGCAGAGCGACAACTGTGCAATAGGAGGCTTTCAGCAGAATCCCGTAGGGGATCAAATTGCGATTTGCCTCTGGATTTTCGGCAATCTGGAAAAACATAATTCCAAAGGTGATTAGCAAAAGTGCGGGAAACTGCACATAACCCCAGTGGTTGGGCGCGTCCACGGCAAATACCCTGTAAAACCATCCGCCGGCAACCAGAAAGATTACACCCAGAACGAAGTCATAAGCAGAACTGAAGTAAAACAGCGCCGATATCGTCTTGAGTTGTTTTTCCGTCATATTGCCTCTTTTTGCGCACGCCTCCGGCAAATTATATTATCTTTCCACTGCCGCATAAATCCTTCGCGCCTGTGCCGCATCATCTTGTCTGCATACAACTCCACGCCCAGCCTGCGAAAACCGGCGGCGAGCTCTTCAGCTTCCATGCCTGTCGGCTTGAAATTAACATCAAAGAGCGTGCACTTGCTCCAGGCTCGCGGCTCAATCAGCCTGTCCTCAGCCAGAAGCCGGCGGTAATAGGGCGTTCCGGGGAAAGCTGTTGGCACTGTAATTTGCACGTCGAAAGGTGTTGCTTCTGTGACGAATTCAAGCACTGCGTTGAAAATCCCTTTGTTCTGTCCATCAAGACCGACCGCAAAGCAAGCGATGACTCGGATGCCATGGCTTTGAATTTTTTGAATCGCTTGTTTGTACTTGCCCCAGCGCTTTGCTTTCCAATTGGAATTCAACTCTATGCCGTTCAAACCGTCTTCGACCGGGCTCTCAAAGCCAATCAAAACCTGCTTGCAGCCTGCCTTTCTCATTGATTCCAACATCTCAGGATCATCCGCCACAGACACGTCAGTTTCAGCAAACCAGCGAATTTCCAGCTCGGCAAGCTCAGGCAAAAGCTCCTTCCAGTAGCGCTTATCTACAAAAGTGTTGTCGTCCACGAATTCTACAAAAGGGCGCGGAAACATGGCTTTCAGCTGGCGAATTTCAGCCAACACCAATTCTTTCGGCTTCTGTTTGTACTTGCGGGTGTAAAGGACGGAGCTGGCGCAAAACTCACAGCGCATCGGGCAGCCGCGGCTAGCCTGCACGGTTACCCGGTTATATTTCGACGGGTCCAGCAAACCGTAAGCAGGCAAGGGGGCGTCCGCCAAATTGAAATTGCCGAACATGCTGCCATATGTTTCCTTCAAATTTCCCGATTCGCAATCGGCCAGCATCGATGACCAGAAAAGCTCTCCTTCACCGATCATGACGCAATCTGAATGAGCAAGCGCTTCTTCCGTCTCTGCCGAGACGTGATTGCCGCCCATCACCACCTTGGTGCCGGCAGCTCTTAGCCTATCGGCCAGTTCATATGCTTCGCCAATCTGCGCGCTAAAACAAGAAATTGCAGCCAAGTCATAACCCTGGGGCAGCTGCTCCATTTCATTTATGTCCGGCACTTCAATATATGTCTGCTCATGAATGTCGGGTGTCAATGCTGCCAATGTCAGCAAACCCAGGCTTGGCAGGGACGCAATCGCTCGGCTGCGTTCTACGAAACCAGGAAGATTCAGGCCAAGACGCAAGAGCTCCTTGTCGTTGGCTCTGATGCCATTCATTGATATAAGCGCAATTTTCAAATTTTTGGACCTTGAAAGATGGCAATAAGAAGTGCCGATGCGCCAATGATAAGGCTGAGCACGGGGATGAAAAACAGATTGCGCAACACTTTCTTAAGTGATGCTCCATAGCAGATTGCCGGCATAGCAATCTGAGCAACGATAAATAGCACCGACGCCGTGCGAATTAAATCGCCCGTCAAATTCAAATGTCCGACCGTGAAAGCGAAGGCAAAATTGACGAAGGCTATACCGAAAAAGGAGACATGCCCCAGCCGCATCAAGCGGCGCGGCCAACTGGAATAGCCGCCCAACCACTCTTCATCGTGAAAGAAAAGTCCCGGAATGACGCCGGCGAAAAAGCCGACCAAAATTGCGATCCAGGCGGCGATGATATTGGCTTTTTCCATGAGTCTCCTGAAGGCGGGTCTTCAGGTTCGAAAACCTTTCGTGCCCGCAGGCGTCCAACTAGCTGCACTTTACCCCACAATACGGGCGAAAGGTTGCAGCCGCAAACAGTCTCAAAAGTGCACGCCTTTGCGACCTTGCATCTATTGGCAAGCAGGGGCTGCTATCATTTCACTGCAAGAGACGGGGTTTCGAGAGAAGACCATGCCCAATTGTGAACCGCCATCAGAAGCCAAGGCTAAGTCAGAGCTGTCATCCAGCGAGCTGACGAGATACAGCCGGCATTTGCTTCTCGATGAAGTTGGAAAAGATGGGCAGTTGAGGCTGAAACAGTCGAGCGCGTTGGTCATCGGCATGGGCGGGCTAGGCTCTCCTGTCAGCCTCTATCTTGCTGCTGCCGGTGTGGGAACCATCGGCATCTCTGATTTCGATGCAGTAGAACTTTCCAATTTGCAGCGCCAGATATTGCACTCGACAGATAGTGTCGGGAAAAAGAAAGTTCAATCAGCCAAGAAACGCCTGCACGAAGTCAACCCTGAAGTTAATGTGCAAGTGCATGAAGAGCGCATCACAGTGGAGAACGCGTTGAAGATTTTCGCCGACTATGACGTGATCGTCGACGGCACCGATAATTTTCAAACGCGCTATCTGGTCAACGATGCCTGCGTGTTGAGCAAGAAACCTCTGGTTTACGGTTCGATTTTCCGCTTCGAAGGACAGGCAAGTGTCTTCTTCCCGCCCGATGGACCGTGCTATCGCTGTATTTATCCGGAGCCCCCTGAGTCGGGAGCAGTTCCGAATTGTGCAGAAGGCGGCGTCTTAGGAGTGCTTGCAGGTGTAATCGGCTCAATTCAAGCTGCAGAAGCAATCAAAGTTTTACTGGGCAAAGGTCAATCGCTGATGGGTCGATTGCTTCTGTATGACGCGTTGGAAACCAGCTTCGACACATTGAATTTAAAACGCAACCCTCAATGCCCATTGTGTGGAAAACAGCCAACAATCACAAGTTTGAAAGAGACAAATTTTGTGTGCGCGGCAGAAGCAAATTCTTCGGAGTCTAAATCAGTTTCAAAAATGAACAACAATGATGACGAATTGAAAACAGAAATTTCCGCCACTGAACTGAGCGACCTCATAAAAACTGGTGGCAGCCCGTTTCTTCTTGATGTTCGCAGCATGGAAGAAACGATGATATGCAATCTGGACAATTCTGTTTTGATACCACTGCCGGAATTAGAAAGAAGAATGGGCGAGCTGGACAAGAACGAAGACATTGTTGTCTACTGCCACGCCGGAGTGCGCAGCCATCACGCCGCACATGTTTTGCGTAAAAATGGATTTCGCAGAGTGCGTAATCTAACGGGAGGCATCACTGCATGGGCGCTCGATGTCGATCGCTCAATGCCGCGCTACTAGCGCCTAGAACCGGGGTTGTTTGTGGACACTAACAGACTGAAACGGATGGCAATCGGGCCCTTGGCACTAATTTTCATCGGCTTGGTTTGCGCGGGAAATTACAAACCTGATCCACGTTATTTGCCGCCGCTAAACTTGCAAGATTTGAAACAAGGCGATACGACGGTCACGCTTGCCGACCGTGGGCGCTACGTTTTCTACTACGCATATCCGCTCGACATAAGTGTAAAGAGCAATCCGTTTGATGTCGACGATTCTCTGAATAAATCTCCTCAAATCGCAAAGTTGATCGAAGAAATTGATAAGACAAAAGTTGAAGTAAAGGACAGCGAAGGCAATCCACTCAACAAAGGAAAAACTACCGATCGCTTGCTTTACAGAGCTGGAGAGCCTCTCAAATGGATCGCCGGTCGTCCTGTTTTTGCTTTCACCAACTTGCGTCCCAACAAATTTCAAATTCACATAGAAGAAAATGAAAATCTGAAAGAGGCAAAAGGCGGGTTCAAGGTCGGCTCATTAACGCGACCAGAAACAGTAAGCGGTTTTCAATTCCTGCTCTCGACCTTTGCAATCCCTGCAGGCATGCTGGTTTACCTCTGGGCGATACTGGCCGCCACACCATGGGGTTATCTTGCCGACCGCTATCAAAAAGACTGCGACCTGACAAAGTTAAAACCTGCCGGCAAGGATGCGACTGTTGGAAGAGTGAAGATGGCAATGATTCCAACACAAAAAATGATGTATTTAGAAACAGCAGAAGGCATTCACTTAGCCATCTCCGGGTTGGCTCGCCATCTTGGTTTTACACCACTCTTTATTCCGTGGAACAAGTTTACAGATGCAATTCGCAAAGACGAGTTCTTAGATCTCAAAGTTTCTCAACCCAAGACAACTATTTCTATGCGTGCTAATTTGCTTGAAGAAGCAGAGAAAAACATTCGATCTGATGGTTCGGTAAATCAGCAGGCGATCCGCGTTTCGAAACCTATAGATAAAACGACAGAAGAGACCGGCTCTGCTTCAACTACAGAAACGGAAAAGCTGCCGGACGATCAGCAATTGCAACCTGCAGAACCTCTACCACGTTCTCAACGTGCAGGCTTAGGCATAGGGCTAATTATGATGGGTCTTCTCCTCGGCAAATTCTTCATCTATGACACACTTCAAGCGGCTCACGCGAAGATGGCAAAGGTCAGTGTTCTCGATGGCATCGTGTGCTTCGCCCCGTTTTCTATCGTCGTCGGCATTGTGATTTTGGTTCACACCTTGATGAACAAAACACCAGATACGACCATCCCTACCGGAAAGCGCGGCTTCTTCTGGCAAATGGTCGGGCTAGCTATCGCCTTGCCCATCCTCGGCTTCTGGTTCTGGTTCCGCTGGGAGTTAAAGAAGCTCGGCTATCCCTTTCTCTGGTTTTAAAAACTAGCCGCCCGACAGCGCGCAGATGATGTGCACTTCGTCGGCTGATTTAAGCGGTGCCTTGACGGTATCTACGCTTTCCTTGTTGACAAAAATCTTGATGTGCTGACGCATACGGCTTTGCTCATCAATCATGCGAAATTTGATTCCGGGAAACTGTTTATCCAGATGATTGAGCAGCTCATCAACGCTGACGCCTTCTGCATCTACTTTGGAAACGCCCTTTGTGTATGACCTCAGTGGGCTTGGAATGTGAACCAGCATGACCTGTTCCTCTTACGCAAAAAGAAAACTACTCCAGTGTTGCGGTTATAGAATAGATTTCCGGAAGGTGCCTGACGATGCAACTATAGCTCGCGCCTTCGTCGATGCTTGCCCAGATTTCACCACCGGTAGTGCCGAAGTACAAACCTAAAGGCAGCTGTGCATCGGCGCACATCGCCTGACGTTTGACGGTGAAATAGCCATGCTCCTCAGGCAGTCCGAGGTCATGGCGGTGCCAGGAAGCTCCGCCATCTTTTGTTTCGTACACAGCCGGTCTTCCACCGGGGCTGGTGCGCGGCCAGACTTCTGTTCCGTCCATAGGAAACACCCAGGCACGCTCCGTATCGGTCGGATGCACGACGATAGGGAAGCCAATGTCGCCGACTTCTTTGGGCATGTTATTGCCGATGCGGACCCATTTGACGTCCGGTCTGTCGAGGCGATAAATACCGCAATGATTCTGCTGATAAAGACGATCCGGATTGGCCGGATGCATCACGACGAAGTGCGGATCATGCCCGTATTCAGTGTCAGGATCGGGCAGGAAGTCTGCTTCAATGCCCTTGTTTATGGGCTTCCATGTGACGCCGGCATCGGTCGTTTCGAAAGTTCCCCCGACCGAGATAGATACATACATGTGTTTTGCATCTCTTGGATCGATGAGAATCGAGTGAGTTAGTTGCCCGCCCGGAGTTGCGCCCTCGCCGTGCAAACCGTCCGACTCCTGGCAGTATTTGTTGAAACCTTCGACCGGTGTCCAGGTGTCGCCACCATCAGTGGTGATAAACATGCCGGGCGGTGCGGAACCTGCGTACCAGACTCCCGGCTGAGACTCATGACCGGGTGTAATCCAAAAAACCAAATCGACGGAGCTGCCTTTTTTCTCACCGCCCTCTTTGCCGTTTTCGTCGCCCTTTGCAGCTTCAGTCATTTCGGCGAGATTCTTATCCGGCTCAGGGTTGCCGTCGCCCGAGGCACCAGCCTTGGGAAACTGCGGGGGCTTGGAGGATTCTTTCCAGGTCTTGCCGCCATCCTTGGAAAAGAAAACAGTCGGACCCAGGTGTCCGGCTTTCATCGCCATGATTTGCGAATTGGAGTCGCGCGGGTCGCACATGTAGTGATGAATGATGTGACCCAAATACAGAGGTCCTTCCAGATTCCATTTGGAACGCACAGGATCGGACGTGAGCGTAAATGCGCCTTTGCGCGTGCCGATCAAAAGCTTGACGTGATTTCCTTGTGGCTTTGCCATGTCACACTCCCTGAAGTCGAAGGGAGATTATATAAGCTTTGGCAACTGCAAAAATTATGCGCGGCGCTCGGGCAAAATGGACACGCCCATGCCGGCTCTTGCAATCACTCGGGAGTAATCCTGCGGGGTGTTGATATTGAAGAAGGGTGGCAGAGCATCTGCGTCCTGACGCTCCGGCATCCATTCATAGACGCCGGCTTTAAGACCGGAGAGGAAATCTTGAACGGATAGATTTCCGGCGAAGAGGGACTCTTCCAGCGGCTTGATGCAGTTTTTCGAATAAACACCAAAAAGCGGCTCGATGCCCTGGGGGTGGGAGAGCACGACGACGTCATTGTCCTGCCGGCGCGAGACGAGTTCGCGCACCAGGCGTTTATCAATGAGCGGCATGTCGCACGCCATGACAAAAGCGTAGTGATTGCTGGAAGTCATCAGTCCGGATAGAATGCCGCCCAATGGTCCGCGATGAGGAAGAATGTCTTTTACGACATCAACTCCGAGGTCTTCGAAACTTTCCACTTCGTTGGCGACAATGAAGACTTCGCTGAAAAGATCTTTGATTTCAGAAACGATGTGACCGATTACAGTCGACCCTTCAAATGGCAGAAATGCCTTTGGTCTGCCCATGCGCTTGCTCTTTCCGCCGGAAAGAATCAATCCTGTCACCGGAAGCGGCAGCGGTTCGCGCGTTGAAGAGTCACTGAGGAAGTTCAATTCTATTCTCCTACATAGACAGGCTTTCTCTTTTCGGCAAAGGCGGCGAGCCCCTCCAGGCGGTCTTTCGTATTTAGAAGCTGCAAGTATGCTTTGGTCTCCAGCGCCAATCCTGCTTCCAGGTCGCGGTCATATCCGCTGTCGATCGCCTCTTTGGCGGCAGCAAGTGAGAGCGGTGCGCCGGTGGCTATTTCTTTCACCCACTCGCGGACAGCATTCATGAGTATCGAATCGAATTCTTCTTCAGCTGCGCCCTTCTCGGTGACCACTTTATGTACAAGACCGAACTGCTGACCTTCGAACGCATTAATCGGTGCACCAGTAAGAATGAGCTCTTTGGCTTTCGATTTGCCGATCAGGCGGGGCAGTCTTTGCGTGCCACCGGCACCAGGGATGATACCAAGCTTTACTTCGGTCAAACGCAACTGTGCATCTTCAACCATGACGCGCAGGTCGCATGCCAACGACAACTCGGTTCCGCCGCCGTATGCAGAACCATTGATAGCCGCGATGACAGGCTGCGGCAAAGTTTCAATTGTCCGCATTGTTTTTTGAATCAAAGCGAGATAATCAAGCGTTTCGGCCTGGGTCATGCCCTTGCGCTCTGCCAGGTCGGCGCCTGCGCAAAATGCTTTTTTGCCGGCACCGATAATGGCGACGACACGAACGCTGCGGTCTTTTGCCACTTCGTGGCAGGCATCCATTATTGCGTTCAACAATGGGCGATTGAGGCAGTTTGCAACTTTGCCGCGATTGAGCTTAAACCAGACAAGGTCGCCCTCACGCTCCACCAACAAAACTTTCTCGTCGTTCAATGAACCGTCCTCTTTTGTCGTTGTTACGCAGTCGCCTTGCTGCACTTCGCGTTTTCTCTCGTCGACAGGCATGCCTGCAAATACCTCCCAGGTAATTTTTTCTCCAACAATTTCTCAGCAAGACTTCCGGCATCAACCAGTTTTTCCAGATCTACACCCGTCTTCACACCCATGCCGTGGAGCATATAGACGAGGTCTTCGGTAGCCAGATTGCCGGCGGCGCCCGGAGCGTATGGGCAACCACCCATGCCGCCGAGGCTGGAATCGTAAGTCGATATGCCCAGTTCGAGACCGGCAAGAACATTGGCAAGGGCGGTGCCCCGTGTGTCGTGGAAGTGCAGCGCCAGTTTGGAAACATCAGTGCTGCGTAAAACCAGTTTGACGACATTCTCGACTTGCCTGGGCGTCGCAGCGCCAATGGTGTCGCCGAGCGAAATTTCATCGACGCCCATCTCAACGAGTTTGTCAGTCACTCTTGCGACCTGGTCCGGCGAAACCGTACCTTCATATGGACACTCAAATACGACAGACAAATAACAACGCACCCATTTGCCGTCGGCTTTAGCTTGCTTGGCAAGCTCACCCAGAGTGGACAGCGCCTCATCGACTGATTTATTGATGTTTTTCTTGCTATGTGATTCGGTGGTCGACATAAAAAGAGCGATGTGAGACAAACCAGCCTGGTTGGCTGATTCGTAACCTTTGGCGTTGGGCACAAGCGCGGTTTTTATGACATCGGAAGGCAGATTTAGAGTGCGACAAACATCGAGCCCATCAGCGAGTTGCGGTATCCATTTCGGACTGACGAAAGAGGTTACTTCGATGTTTTTCAAACCAGCATCGGCGAGAGCTTCGATCAGACGGACTTTATCGGCGGTAGGAACATGGCGAGACTCGTTCTGCAACCCGTCTCTTGGTCCGACCTCTACAATTCTTACTTGATTGGGAATGCTCTCGAGCACTGCCTCTGACTCCTCGCTAAAAAGTTATCTCAATACTCAGGCTACTACTATTCGAGCTCCATGAGCGGATCGCCTTCGTTGACGAAGTCTCCGGAATTGACTTTGATTGCCTTAACAGTGCCTGCAGTGTTGGCTTGCACAGGCAGTTGCATTTTCATAGATTCGAGAATCGCAACGTCCATGCCGTCGGAGACTTGATCTCCGGGCTTGACGAGGAGTTCGACAACGACGCCGGCCATCATGGAAGGAATTTGTTTCATTGGTTCTGCTGTTTTATTGAAGGGAAAATAAACGGCACCAGGCACACGAGTCGGTCGCCCGCTCACATGCACGTGCGGGCGATATGTTATCAAAGCGGCTCGAAAGTCTCATGATTTCTGTGTAAGCGCAGGAATCATGATTTCTGTGTAAGCGAATAGACTGTCGATAATTTAGCGGAAAAGCCCGCGCAGAGCATCGTTGATGTCTCTGACTGTGTCGTCGTCTTCCTCGCCTTCAGCTCCTGCCGTTGCTGCCGCCGGATCTGCCGGAGAGCCGGGGACGGTTTCAAAGCCTGCCGGTGCTTGCTGCTGAGGGACGGGAGCTTGAGCCATGGGAGCCTGGGGAATTTGTGGCTGCACGGGTTGCGGCATTGCTTGAGGCGCCTGTTGAGGCAAACTTTGAGATGCAAATGGGTTGGCAACGCTGTCGGCTTGCAGTGCTGCCGGTGGCGGAAAGGCTGCCGGCGCGGCGGCAGGGAATGTACCGGATGCAGAAGGGTTGGCGGTTTGGAATGGCTGAGGAGCGGCCTCGGGCTGCGCCGGGAAACCAGCCGGTGCCGGAGCTTGAGCACCACCAACCGGTTGAAAAGTTCCGGATGCCGTCGTTTGAGCCACAGGCTGGAACGAGCCTGATGCCGTGGACGGGATATCCGTGGGTGGGGCGGACGAGAAGAGACCCGCTGTTGCAGAGGTGGGCGGGGTGGAAAAGATACTGGCAGGTCCTGGTGCGGCAGCAGGAGCTACCGGCTCTGAAGGAGCCGCTGGCTGTGGAGCCGACGGCTTAGCCAATGCCTGCAAAGCCTGGGAAGTCGAGGTTGGCGAGGGAGGAGTGGGCGATTTTGCCAGTGGAACCGTGTTGGTTGCCGGACTTTGAGCGACAGCAGGCGTCGCAGCCGGTGGAGGAGCAGGATTGGCTTGCGGGATGGCAGCCGGAGTCGGCAAAGCCGGTGCGGCCGGAATGGCAGCCGGAGTCGCGGCTGCAGTCTGTGCAGCAGCGCCGGATCCTCCGTCAGCCGGCAAAGACCAATCGCCTCCCGCGGTATGGCGGGTCATCATTTGCGTGACTTTGTCTCTGTCAGCAGCGACCACAAGTAATTTCGCTTTGACATCGATAATCCGCTGTTCCATCTCCAGTATCTGCTGCTCGACAACATTGATCTCGGCAGCATTGAGCGCTTCCTTCTCATTGAACTCTTCGAGAAGCTGCTTCAACATTTCTGGGTTAATGGACATGATTTATCGTGACTCCAGCAAGTCCGTACAAAAAGAAGGCCCCTCAGGTCCCTTACAGATTATTACCACCAATCGGCCAAATTCTCTAGCAATTGCCCTAGCTTTACTGCTTATTCTGTTCATCTTCTTCGTCTTTCGTAGCTTCTTTGGTCTCTTCAATAAGAGTAGTGAAAAGCCACATACAGAGTTTATCCAGAGAATCGACCGGCGGGATGGCATCAGCCATACGCCACATCATGCCCTGTTCGGTGATGCGCACCTGCAATGTCGAGATCGGTTTGTACTCGCTTTCGACGGCACTCTGCGCCATAACTCTGGTCGTAGGAATGAGATAAAAATCGATATGGTCGTCCTTGCCTCTGACGACAAGGCTGTAGAGTCGCGTTGAAAAGCGAGCGCGGAAAAAAGTCTCCGTCTCTTCAATCTCACGCATTCTGTTTACTTTCGTTGCTTCGGTCACGTCACCGGATATGGTGCCGGAAACGTGAAGGTCGGTACCGCCGGCAATCTGGTTGAATTCAAAGGCATAGCGCTGCAAAAGTCCGTATGTTTTGTCAACCAGGACTTCCACGCCTTTTTTATAAGCCGCTTCCCTGTAAAGTTGCTGCAGTTGCACGCCTCTTTGTTCGGCAAGGAAGTGCATAGACTCTTCTTTCAAACGGCTCATCCAGTCCGTGCCGCTGCTGGCGCCTGTTTCAGACTCGTGATACACCAAAACCTGCTGAGCCACATTGCTCAGCTGATCTGACTGCTGCATAGCGTGAAACTGTACGCTGTCGGGCGCGGCGCTACCAGGCTGCGCGGCGTTTTTCATTTTTGCTGGATGGACATCCAAAAACTTGCGCTTGTCGCCATCCTTACGGGAGCCCTTGCCTTTGCTAGGGTCCTCTTTTTTTTGCCACATCCGACGGCCTCCTTTCCGGTTGCAAGCCTTCTACTTGAGCAACCAGCCTCAACAGATCCTGTACCCTTACCGTTAAAGGTCAAAACCAAATTTAGCCCCATTGGCAATCTGATTGCGGATTCCGTAACGCAAGAGCAATGCGGCTTTCCAGTGTCGCTTAAAAAATCCTACTTCCGGGGGATTAGCAGAAATTTGGCTGGGCTCTAGTTGGGATCCAGAGGAGACTTGTGAAAGCTTCTGTTTACCGCGCATTGCGGGGCTTTCGATTGAAATCGGCTGACGCCTGCGTTGGTGAGATTGGGACAATTAACGATCGTCAGAGCCCGCAATTTCTTGAGACGAGCCAGTTTTATTAGCCCCTCGTCTGAAAGCCTAGAATTCGATATGTTCAGTGCTCTCAGGTTGGAACAACCGAGCAACGCTTCGATATGCTCATCGGTGGAGTAAGAACCGGTCAGGTTCAACGTATCAAGCAGTTTCAATGCGGAAATCTTTCTCAAGGCATGAGCGCCAAAAGGAATGCTATCAAGGCTGAGCTGTCTTAAATTCGCCAGGCCGCCAATCACATCCAGGGATTCATCTGTAATTACACATTCGTCAGCACGCAATGTTTCCAGCTTTTTCAGCCCTTCAATCGGCTTGAAGGCAGCGTCGCTTTTTATCGACCTGTTCACAACCAGGGTGGTGAGATCCGAGCAGCCGGCGACGATACTCATATCTGCAGCCAAAAGTTCGCGATTATTGGCTTCGACGAGATCCAGCCACCGCATCGATGGAATACTGCAAATTGAGGAAAGAAAGTCCGGGCCAAACTTGGCATTGGAAAGGATAACTTTCTGCAATGGAATTCGCGAAATGAGGGTAAGCCCGTTGCGAGTCAGTCGAATGTCCGTGTCGGTTAATTTGAGCTCGGAAAAACCGTGAGTATTGGCGAGCCTCGCGGCAACCGTATCATCGATAACATAGTCGGAATGGTCGAAGGAAACGGCACCGAAGATGACATGGAAAGGCTCAAATGATTGGGGAACGAATTGAATTTCAGTTTGCGACTTCGCTTCATCGACCATTCCGGCCAGCCCGTCATTGGAGAGTTCGGTGCGAAGCGCGTGATCTTTTTTATCTTCAAAACTGCCGATCATCCAGAGAAGAAGAGCGCCGACGATAAGCACTGCAAGAACGATAAAACCAGGCAATATCAACGGTTTTAGCGATTTTTCAGAGGCCTTTCCTAATTGAGAAGGGGGCAGATCTTTTCCTGCGCCTGACTTTAGATCGCTGATGATCGAAGAGACAGCATTGCGCATTTCTCTTGCATCCTGAAATCGATCGTCCGGATTTTTCGCCAGCGCTTTTGCGACCAATTGTTCGAGACCAGCTGGAATTGCCGTGCCCGTGCAATACTTGCTCAGTGGCGCAGGCGGCTCTTGCACATGCTTGATGATTGTTTCAACTGTCGTCTCGCCTTGCAGCGGAGGTTGTCCGGCCAGTGCCTCGAAAATAATGCAACCCAGCGAATAGATGTCGGAGCGCCCGTCAAGCGACTTTCCCAGGCACTGCTCGGGGCTCATATAAAGCGGGCTGCCGAAGACTTCGCCTGTTTGAGTGAGATCGTGACCGGCACTGTCACCATGCGGCATCAGTTTGGCAATGCCAAAATCGAACACTTTAGCTGTTTCATCCCCACCAACTGTCGTTGATAGAATAATATTGCCTGGCTTGAGATCGCGGTGGACAACGCCTTTTTCGTGGGCATGAACCAACGCATCCAAAACATTTTCAACGAGCAGCATCACTCTCAAAGGCGAAAATCGGCCTGAGAATTCAAGCAATTCGGCGACAGTTTTTCCTTCGGCAAAATCCATGACGAGAAACGGCTCACCAGTTTCTAAAACTCCGAAATCATGCACGCTGACGATATTTGCGTGACTGAGCCTGCCTACGGCAGTGCCTTCCTGCTGAAAACGGCGCACACTTTTCTCATCGGCCATGCGAGCGGCTGAAAGCATTTTTAGAGCAACGTCTCGGCCTATCGCTCTGTCTCTTGCCTTATAAACGACGCTCATACCGCCGGCACCAAGATGGCTGAGTATTTCATACTTTCCGGCAATGATCTGCCCGACTGCCAATCTCTTTTGAGAGAATTGAACGGAGAATTGAACGGACAATTCACCGGACATGAGCATGTGAGTTTGAGTATCTGTGAGGGCTTCTGCCGGCGGCAGTGCATCAACATGCAAGTCGGATGAAGCCGGCGCCGGAGCGACCTTTTCGTGCGAATCGCTTTGTTTGAAAGGACCCGTTGGTGACATTTATGAATTGCAACCGTTGGTACTGAAAAGGTGAAATCATACATTGGTATCATATACGATACCAATGCTTCGACTCAAAGAGATTGGGGTGCAGGGCTTTTACCTTTATACCCGCGGTACATAAAAACTGGTCAACATCATCAAATCCCGCACAGGTGCCCAATCAGGACAACCAGAGCCGGGGGATGGTAGTTACGTGCGGAAAAACCGGACGCAGCCTCAGGCGTTCTGTAAATAACGAACCAACTGAGTATATTCATTTAGATCGGCAGACGTTTGCTGCAAGTCCAGCCCGTCGGCATAGACGTGCACCAAAGGTTCGACTGCATCGGGCAGAACCAAAATCCAGTGTTCGGGACGAGTTTGGATTTTGACGCCGTCAAGCAATTCCATCGGGCGGTCCTGATGTTTTTCAACAAGCAAGCGCATCACTCGGCCTTTACGCTCCCATGGGCAATGGACGGAGTCGACTTGATAAATCAAAGGCGGCAGGTCGGCGACCGCTTCGCTCAAGGTGCGACCCTGGTAGGTCAAATGCTCGAGCACTTGCCCTACCGTAAACATGGCATCGTAGCCGTTCTGGAATTCCGGGAAAATGAAGCAGCCGTTGGCGCTGCCTCCCAGAACAGCCCCTTCCAATTTGGCGGTAGTGCTGCCGATTTCCGTTTCGGAAGCCTTGCAACGCACTACTCTGCAGTTGTAGCGCGAGGCGATGCGTTCTATTGAAGAACTGCTGTTGACCGGCACAACGATCGAGCGACCCGGCTTGTCCCTGAGAATAATGTCTGCGACCACAGCCAGGAGCAATTCGCCGCGGATGATCTGCCCGGTCTCATCGACCAGTGTCATCTGTTCGCCGTTGCGTCCGACTTGCACGCCCAGCTCCGCATTGAGGGCTCTGACTACATCGGCCAGCTGCTTGCGCATGCCGATTCGTTCTTCCGGTCGCGGAGGCATGTTTCTTATCGACGAATTGAGCACAACTGTCTCGATGCCAATTTGACCGAGCAGGTCCGGCAACAACACGCCGGTTTCTGCCATTGCATAGTCGATTACTACCTTCGGCGCCTGCGTGGCAATGGCACCGGATTTGGTTTTTCTTGTGTAATTACTTCCCGGCACGATACAGAAAGGCACTTTGTCTTCTTCGAAAACTTGACCTTTGACGTGTTTCAAAAATTCGTCCGCATAGTATTCGCGAACACGGCTGGGGAAGGTGATGCTGCCTACGTCAGCAGGCAAACAACGAGGAAAGTCTTCTTTGAAGAAGGTGGTTTCAATCTTTCTTTCCATCGCTTTGGTGATGGCGATACCTTCGCTGTCGAAAAATTCGATGGAGAGCTTGTCGGGCTCGCGCTGCGAGACGCGGATATGCATGAGTCCGGCGGCTCGCTGAGTCTTGACGTAATACCGAGCAATCGGCAAAGACATAGACTCCAGGTTTTGCACTTCGATGCCGACTGATACCAGACCGGAAACGACGGCTCTGGAAATCATCTGGCTGACTCGCCAGTAATCGCGGCTGACCAGTACCGGCCCGGATTTAAGAGTAGAGCCGTAGGCAGCCGCAAGGTTGACTGCAAACTCGGGTGTGATGTCGATGTTAGCCAGCCCGCGCACACCGTGAGCACCAAATAAGGTGCGGGGTGCTTTGGTTCCCCAGATAACCGATGACGTAACGCGCGCGCCGGAGTCAATCAATTTGTCCGGCCAGATTCGCACATCCGGGCTGATATGAGCTTCCTGGCCGATGTTGCTGTTGGCGCCGACGATTGCCCCTTCGAGAATTTCTACCGAATTATGAACGGTGGCACCGTTGCAAACAACGCAGGCAGTCAGATTGGCATTGCTGCCGATATAAGAATTAGACCAGATGACAGGACGTTTCAGATTGGCCTTTTCTTGAACCACTACATTGTCGGCTATCACCGTAAATTGGTCTATTTCGGCATCACGTCCGATGCGGCAATTTCTGCCGATCATAACGGGCGGCTCGATCTTTACTGAAGCATCGATTTCCGTACCTTCGCCGACCCAGACACCGGGACGAATTTCAGCCGACCTGTTTTTCAGTTTGACTTTGCCTTCCAATACATCCTGGTGAGCCTGACGATAAACAGCCAGGTTGCCGATGTCGCACCAGTAGCCGTCATCGACATACCCGAACATCGGCTCATTGCGCAGGAGCAGCAACGGGAAAAGGTCGTTGGAGAAGTCTTGCTCTCTTCCCAGAATTACATAGAGCATTACTTCCGGCTCGAGAATATATGTTCCGGTATTAACCGTGTCGGAGAAGATTTCCGATGCGCCCGGTTTTTCCACAAAGCGCTTGATGCGCTGTTCTCCATCGACAATTACCACACCGTAGTCGAGCGGATTTTCCACGCGTTTTAAAACGAGAGTGGCTTTTGATTTTTTCTCTTTATGGAATTTGATTGCCTTGGTCAAATCCATATCGGTCAAACTGTCGCCCGAGATAACAATAAAAGTCGAATCGAGCTGATCTTGAATTTGTTTGACGCAACCAGCCGTGCCGAGCGGTTTTCCTTCTTCCACCGAATAGCTGATTTTGCAGCCGAAATCAGTGCCGTCGCCGAAGTGATCGCGAATAGCATCAGGCAAATAGTGCAAGGTAAAAACGATGTCTTTTAGATCGTGAGTCTTGAGAAGATTGACGATATGCTCCGCCATCGGTGCATTGAAAACCGGCACCATAGGCTTGGGAAGATTACTTGTCA
>PNKB01000124.1 GCA_013997645.1 Cyanobacteria bacterium PR.3.49 | reverse complement strand
CGTCAATGCAATGGGCGGCGATGACCGCGGCGGCGCAGGCGGCGGAAACTAAAAGGTGGACGAAACAATGAAAAACTCAATCTCAATTTCGCTAAATCCATTCTCAATTTCACTCAAGTCGTTCTCAATCTCACTGCTGGAGCCTGTCTCTATGAAACTTTCAGAACCACTCTCCATCGCTCTTTCCATTCTCGTTCTCTTCGTCGCCATCGCCATTCCGGGAGCCGGAGCCGCAACTAATAATCAAGCAATTGCAAGCAGCCAATCGACAGCGCGCTATCAATCAGTAAGCAATAGTCGCGCCGCAATCGAGCGCTCGCAATACGAAATGCAGAGCCAGCATCTGACTCAAATGGTGCCGCTTGCCGGAGTTCCGCAATACACAGGACAAATGGTTTTCGTCAGAGGCACCAACTTTCCGAATGCGAAATGCGGGTCGAGTTTGACCCTCGAATTGAAAGCTTGCGAAACTGCCGAACAGGTCAAGGACTGGTACGCGACCGTGTTGCAGCAATCAGGATGGAAGCTCGATTCAGTGATGAGCAACGAACACACAGTGGCAGCATGGCAAGGTAACCGTCACATTCAGGTAATCACTCGCAAGATGGTGAAAGACCGCATTCAATGCGACGTCGTCATCCGCTATAAAGACGCAAAGTGAGACGCGAAATAAGACCCGAGCATGTGGAAAAGTGGACCTGGAACATTCGGCACAAGTGGACTGGAGCAGCAAGTGGACCTTGGTTGATGGATAAAAGTGGCCCAGTTTGAAACAGAACAGCAACACATGAAATGCATTTTCAGTGTGGTTTCCCGCACGATAGCCGGTCAAAAACCCGGCTATTTCGTCGTTTGAAGCCTTGGTGAAAGTTTTACTTCACGCAGCTTTTACGATCTTAGAAATAAGATCTTCGCACCGCAAAGGTTCGGAGGTCTTGTCCCATGCGCTCAATCAGGTCCCGGAAAGGCAGCATGTTCGCTCTAATCAGCGTTCTATTTCTGGCTATTTCAATCATCGGCATTGGTTTTTTTACATTGATAAAAACGCTCGGAGGCATGCGCGAGCTACAGAATGCCACTGAATCCGGCAACCTCAACGTGGCCAAGTTCGCCATCAAGGCGCCATATGTAGAACTGCAGCACGGCTTGGAAAACAACAATTTCACCGGACTTGTCGACAGCACCGGTCAGGTCAATCTGCTCACCTACAATCGCCTGGTCGGGCAAGTTTTGCTGGTGGCGATTAACGCCCAAGCGCAAGGAACGGCCGAGTCACGCGAACATGCTCGCCAGCTCATTGCGGCTCTGCAAACCAACAGAGACAGCATCGGCAGTCGCCTAAATGAAGCGCTCAACGACGGCTTCGCGCACCAGCCAAATTTCGACAGATTGGCAGGCGCAAACATGGTGCGCATGTTGGGCAAATACTCGCCGACAGCCAGGATACCTGAGTTCAAGTCAGCCTATCTGAAGAAAGGTGAGTCGACCAACGTATACCTAGACCCGACAATCCTTCCTTTCGGCACCTCCGCGCCGGCTCAAACTTTCAGCATCGGCAGCAAAGACGTCACAGGCTTCGGCTACCTCTCAGGCTACCAGCCGGTTTCCGTGCCGGGCATCGGCACCATCGCCGGTGTGCCTGTTTTCCCCAACCAGCGCCCGCACCTGGTTTCCACCACCGATTTTCACAACAACAAGCAGCAGCCAATGTCAGGTTATGAGCTTCCGCCCAACTCCTTTCAGTCGGCAGGCACAGCTAAAGAAAACCACAGCCAAGACTTCCTGAGAGCCCTCTCGTGCTCTCTTGTCGGCGCGCTCAACACCAAATTCACAGCTTCCATTCCGCGCGGATATCTCGTCATCAACAACCCCTCCGGCAGCTGGGACCAAACCTCTTTGCCCAACCCGGCGACTATGCTGAATAACGAATTGTTCGCCGGCGTATTCGTTGCCAACAACGGCGCCTTCTCCACCAATCCGTCGCGCATTCAGCAATGGGCAGACTACAACAATTCCGACAAAAGCGGACCACAACCACCCACCGATGGACTGTTCGGAAACCCGCACGGAATCACATCTTTAGGCGGAAACGGATATCCGGCACAATGCGATTACACCAGCCTGGACGGCTCAGGCGCCATCGCCGGGTGCCAATCTTTGGAAAACGCATTCCGCCAGGCATACGGCGCCAACGACACCATGCCGGGCTCCCGCAACGAACTGACAGCGGTTGAACAGCTACGTGCCAACGTCAACGGTCTGTTTCCGCAAGGCGGACAGATTCCTGTGCCATCGGGCTTCACAGGCATAAGAATATTCCCGTACGAACAGCCGACACCATTGCCCGCCGGTTCCGCACCGGTTATCTCCAGCGCCGGAACCATCTCGCAAATTCTTACGCAAGTAGGCAACGGCAGCGGTTCCGAACAAGGCATTCTGGCACTGATACGTCAAAGAATCAGAGAGATCAAACCGGAAGCAACCGAGAGCGAAATCAATTCAGTGCTCGCGAGCCGAACGGTATCAATGGGGCAGCGGCTCTACATCTACATGGTCAACAAGCAGCTTATACTGACCGAAGCACCACCACCCTGGCTGGTACCGAATACGGTGCCGGACGGATTGCCGACGATTATTTCGAGCTCCTTCCAAACCATCGGAACCAGCGTAAATCCACCTGGCGATGCCGGATTTAGAAACGTTGTCTTCTCTGAAATGCCTAACCCTTCAACCTTCGGTCTGGGTCGAGAAGAAGTCATCTTCACACCATCATCCGGATTCAACAATCTTCTGGCACAGATTGAATTCCGCAGCCAGATTGATCCGGGACCGGGCGGTGGCGGTGACGGCGGCGGCGCAGGCGGCGGCAACTAAGGAGGAACATACCGATGAAAAACAATATTTCCTTTGTCGCCTTGTCCATTTGTTTTTTGAGCGCGAGCATGCAGCATGCCGCTCATGCGCAGGCTGGAACTCAGATTCCGCAATCTTATGAGCAACCGCGCCCGCAAGTAGTGACACCACAACAGGTGCACGCGCAGGCTCAAGCGAAAGCGCAAAAACATACGGCATCGTATGCGAAAGCAGCGACATACGGGCGTCCGCAGATTCCGCAGTCTTCGTTGAAAGGGCCGCAGAGGTCCGAGCAAAGCAACTATGAACTGCAATCCGATCGCCTGGCGCAAATGGTAGATTTGCCTGGTGTGCCGCAATACACAGGCAGAATGACTTTCATCACCGGCACGCGATTTCCTTATGCTAAAGGTGGAGCGAGTTTGACGTTGGAATTGAAAGCGCTGGAAACCGCCGACCAGGTTAAGGACTGGTATTCTGCAGCCTTGCAGCAATCAGGCTGGAAACTCGACAGCGCGATGAGCAATGCCAATACAGTCGCGGCCTGGCAGAACAAAAAACTGATTCAAGTGATTACGCGACCGGTCGGCAAGATGCGCCATAGCTGCGATGTGGTTATTCGCTACAAATACGACAGTTAGCAATTACGGATAAGAACGACAGCTGAGCGTAATTATGGAGGCGGAAATCGGGCGCGGCAATTGAAAAGGCAGACCAGGACCATTGCATTCGAATCTCATTCATCCCTTCAGATATTTTGGAAAATGTCTGAAGGGTTTTCTTTTGAATTGCTTGACAGACAAAGGTTTACGGCGTTTTCAATCCAACCGACACAAGAATCCCCCAAAACCTTTGCTGCGCAAGTGATTTGGGCAAAACGCATTCAGAAATTTTGGAAAAAATCTGAAAGGATGAATACATGCCATTGGTGAGAGTGCCGCCGAGACGGACGAAAACACGAATCGAGCCGCGTTTTTTACTATCTTTTCTAGTATTGCAAGCACCAAAAGCGAAGCGAAAAGAAGGCGACACAATTCTCTGACCGGCCGAAGCGTTGGTCAGTGAACAATATCGCTCTTTTTCGCTTCGCAGTTCTCAGCGCACCATCTTAGTTGGCGGTGGCGCGGGACACTTTGCGGGGCTGGCGTTCAGTCACGTGATACGTGCCGAGCAGCCAGTCCCACAATGGCAACACCACGTTGTAGTTGGTGTTGGGGTAGCTGTGGTGCAGCTGGTGACGCCGCTCGAGGAACCGGAATATCGCGTTGCGCGCGAAAAACCGCCCCTCTTTGCGATGCATCTCCAAATGCACGAGCCACCAACCGACGCTGTAGACGGCCGAGAACACTGCCCCGATGTAGACGGTGAAGGGGTCGATGAGCCAAACAATCGGCACCATCGGCATTCCCACACACGCCGCCGCAATCAGGATGTGCGACAAATGGTCGTCCTCTTCGTGGCCTTCGTGATCGTAGCCTCGCTTGTGGTGAAGCGACATGTGGTTTTTGACCAAGTCCTTCAGGAATTGCAAGCCGACGGCACGCGCGATTTTCATGCGGTGCATGAGCCAGCGGTGCGTGGTGTATTCCACGAGCGAGAAAAGGATGTACACGAACGCAAGACTGCATGCTAAATGCAATGCGAGCATCTGGTGTCCTTATAAGTTTCGAGAGTCATTTGCCCCCAGCGCGGAGAGGCGAGGCTTGCGCCTCGACCTCTCCTGAGCTGGAGACGGTGGAGACTAGCGCTGACCTCGCACGCTCCGCAGCACTTCCTCGATCGGGAAGGCGTAAGGCACGAGCTGGTCGAGCGTCAGACACAGGATGCTGCCGTCCTTCGGCTCTTCGCCGATGACGTGCATGCCGTATCCGAATTCACCCATGAACTGCCGGCAGTTGCAGCACGGCCAGGGGTCGGAACCCTTGGGCGCGTAGACTGCCACGGCGAGAATGGCATGGAACTGGTCCACGCCCTGGGCAGCGGCGCGTTTCAGCAAACCATCGTTGAGGGCGCCGGTGATGGCCGCTTCCTCAGCGTGGATGGTCTGCGAGTAACCGCAGTTCTCGATGTTGAAGCCAGTGTAGATCTGCCCGTCGAAGGTGAGAGCGGCGGCGCCCACGCTGTACTGCGAGTACGGCTGGTAGGCGTTTTCGCAAGCCTTCTTGGCGGCTTCGATGACGCGACGGAAGATCGCCTCGTCAGCCTTGGCCACTTTGATCGACTTGGGCAGCTTGGCCTTCGGGCGACGGGTGCGGATCGTAATCGGGGCGAAGTTTTTCGTTTCGCCGCCGTGACATGAACACTGTCCTGCTTTGTGAGCCATAAGTTATTTCCTTGCCGTTGCCAGTCTGGGACCGCCAACGGCTTATTCGAGGTGATGGACGCTAGCGCGCGTCCTCTCTTGTGAAACCGACGCCGGTAATTAACGCCGGCGAATTCGACGCACGACCACCTTGATGAGCGAGCCCAGAAACGAGATCGCCAGCGAGAAGGGAATCATGCAGATGAAGAAGTCAGCGAGCAGCTGGAAGAACCAGGGTCTGTCGTCGACCAGCCAATTCGGCAGCCAGGCTACCACTGCGCCCGCCCATCCCCAACCGAGATAAAGCATCCCGACAAGAATGAGAAGCGAGCCGGCGAAGAAGAGCGCGAAGAGCCAGTCTTCGGCCTTCATTGCTCCGACGCGCGCAGGGATGTGACCCAGGTAACGCAGCACGGAAATCGAGCGTTGACGCACACGCGAGCGAGCGCGCGCGGCATTGTCACGAAATCGCTGCCAGGCAGCCGGAACGCGGCGAACGGCGCTGTCGGTGGCACGGTATGCCGACACCACATCAGGTATTACCACCGAGGTGATGAAGGCGATGCCGAAGAAGAGCACACCTGCCAGCAAGCCGTATGCGAAACTGAGTGCCGCAAAAGCACCCAGCGCCCGCAATGCGGCATCACCGAAGGCGACTCCATGAGCGGCAGCGCTGTCGTAGACACCAGCGGTGCCGACGATGATGTATGGCAGCGACACCAGGAGCATGATGCCCCAGAACCACCGCGTAACGGCGCGAGGCGGCATTGCCAGCCGTTCTCCGCCTGGCAGTAATCGTTTCCACCATTTATTCATACGGAGCCTCGTTTGTTGAACAATCGAGAAATGGATCTGGCTCGATTAAGGCTGAGCCTTGATGATGGCGCGCTTGATTTCGAGCATGACGAAAAGCGCGACAGTGACTGCCACACTGATCGCTGCTGCCACGGGCAGCGTCACGAAGAGAATGAGCGGCGCCACAGCTGAGGCGGTGACCAGGAAGATGGTGTAGAACACAACGCAGAGCACTGCGGAGAGCGCTCCCGACTTGTTGCGCTCCAGCAGCGGGTTGATGCCGAGCGCGTCACCGATGACACGGCTGAGAATGCCGGCCGCGATGATTGCAACCTCGGACAGCAGCGTAAGGACGCCCACTGCAATGATGCCGCCGTGGAAGCCGACAGCCGAAGGCAGCACTGATTGCAGAGCGGGCAAACCCACTGCGAACAGCGCTGCGAACATGACCAAATGCACGATGATGATCTTGTACATGGTAGTTTCTCCGAATAAGCAACGGCAGCCGGCAGCGCCAGCAACCCACACTCTGTGAGTCGCTAAAGCGCCATGCCGGCCGACCGTCTGTTCACGTTCTCGAGAGCTTCGGTTGGCCGAAGCTTGATTCTTGAAGCACCATGCTTCTAGGGCACGCCTCGAAGCTCCAGCCTTACAGCTCGAAGCACTGCCGGCGCTGAGGCACGACAACCGACCAACCGAGGGCCTTCTCGATGTGGCCTTTGAACTCTTCGAGCGCGCCGCCGTCCCCGTGAACCAGGAACGTTTTGCGCGGCTTGCTCTCGAATTTGCTCAGCCAGGCGATGATTTCCTCGTAGTCGGCATGTCCGGAATAGTCGGACATGTACTCGATGGTGGCGCGCACCGGAAGAACTTTCCCGTGGACGGTCACCTGCGACGGCTTCTTGTTGACCAGGTCGTATCCTAGAGCTCCGGTGCCCTGGTAGCCGACGAAAACGACGGTGCTGTTCTTCTGCGGCAGGCGCTTCTCCAGATGGCGAAGAATCTTGCCGCCGGCAGCCATGCCCGACGAACCGACGATGATGACGGGTTCGCTGGCATTCTCGTAAAGCCGGTTGGTCTGCGCGGCCGTCGTGCACTCGAGGTAGCGCGGCGGGCTGAAAGCGTCTTGACCGCTCTCGAAAATCGCGCGCGTCTCGTCGTTCATGAGGCTCGCCCACTTGCGGTGAACTTCGGTGGCAGCGATTGCCATCCGGCTGTCCAGGAAGGTGGCGATGTCGGGAATGCGCTTCGCCAGCATGAGGGTGCGCAGGTCGTGCAGAACAGTCTGAACACGACCGACGGCGAAGGCAGGTATGACGATGACACCGCATCCGGTGTTACGGTCTTTCTGCATGGCGCGCGCGTAGGCCTTGTTGATCAGGTCCGCAAGCACCTCAAGGCGATCACGCTTCTTGTGAAGCTTGTTGCCATAAGTCGACTCCGAAATCACGTAGTCGGCATGCTTGACCGGCGTCAGCTCCTTCAAGAGCGGCGTGTTCGGACGACCGACGTTGCCCGTGAAGCACACGGTACGCTGGTCTTCGCCTTTGCCGATGGTGACGGTCACGACCGCGGCGCCAAGAATGTGACTGGCTTCCGTGAAGCGCATGGTCACGCCGTCAGCGAGCGTGTAGAGCTGGTTGTAGTTGATCTGCTTGAACAGCGGGAAGCACAGCGGCACGTCCTCGGCCGTGTACAACGGCACGCTGAGCGGAATGCGGCGCTTCTTCTTGCCGTTCGATTCCGCCTTCTTCTGGCGACGAGCGATGAACCGGTTGACGCGGTCGGCGGCATTCTCCTGCAGACGACCGGAGTCCAGCAGCAGGAAGTCGAGCAGATCCTTCGTGGCGGGGTGTGTGTACACCGAGCCTTTGAAGCCGTCCTTCACCAGCGCAGGCAACCAACCGGAGTGGTCGATGTGCGCATGGCTGATGATGACGAAATTGATGTCCTTCGCCTCGACGCCCTTGGGAAGACGCTTCTGGCGGTTGATTTCCTCGTGCTCCTGATGCAGACCGCACTCCAACAAGAAGCGCGTAACCTTGCCCTCAGGCGACGAGTACTCGAAATAGAACAACGAGCCGGAGACGTCTCCAGCCGACCCCAAGATGTGCATCTTGATACGCTGACTGGGGCTAGCCGAGCGTTTATGCTTTGTAGGTTTCATTGTAGAAACTCCTTTAGCCCGCGCTTTGTCCGGTGCTATGCAGCGCCGGGTGTGAGGCAGGCTTTATCTAGAACAGGGAAAAGCAGGGAGAACTTGCCGCAAGGTTTAAAACCCGATAAGCGACAAACGTGTCCCACAGACGTTTTTCTTACGTCTTGCTAATTTCCCTCAAGGCGCAAAGCAGAGTAGATCCAGGCGGCACGCGGAATGCGAGCAATTGATGAACCTGAATGATTCTGTTTTTTAGACTTTGAGGTCTTTTGCGCCTTGTTTGAGTTGTGAGTGAGAGATACCAGAAGGTAGCAAAGTGGACGCACAGATCCTAATTTCAAGAACTCAGTCCTAGAGGCAGATCACGGCTCTTAGCAATGATCTCCAGATCTATTGACATCATTTCATGTTGTCATGAGCAACAATTCACCGGAACGGCGCTAAAACCTAGCGCAGCTCAGTCAAAAACCTCAGTCGAACAGCCTTCGCGACCTAGTGCATTCGGCGCGAGGCATGCTAAACGCTGATGCTAAGCGGATTTACTGCCTCTCACATTTTCTACTATCGAACATCGCACAATATTGAAAAATACGAAAGGGCGAAAGCCGCCGGCAAGAAATCATCTTGCCGAGCAGACCTTCACCCTTTCATAGACTCGCTGCTAATTACTCAATGAGCAAAATCAGCGCCATCACACCAACGCCAACCAGAACCATCACAAGCGAAACGAGCTTGTCACGTCCGCTTCCTTCAGAACGAATCTGAGGCAAAAGGGCCGTGCCGGCGATGTAGATGAACGCACCTGCAGCAATCGGAGTTGCATACACAGAGAACGTCGGAACCACGCTACCGAGATAGAGTGCGATGGCGACGCCGACGACAGCGACAAGGCCCGACAAGAAGTTAAGCACGAGTGCCTTCTTCCTGGAAAAGCCGGCCTTCAACATGACGGCAAAGTCGCCCATTTCGACCGGAATTTCGTGCGCGAACACTGCAAGAGTCGTGGCGACACCGAGCGGAATGCTGACGAGGAAAGCTGTTCCGATGGCCATGCCGTCGATCAAGTTCTCCAGTCCATCACTGAAGAGCACCATATACCCGACCGGCTTGTTGACGTCGTGCTCTTCTCGAACCCGCGACAGCAGAGCGAGATCGAACGTGAGCATACCCAACAGACCAGCGAGAATAAGCGCGGCAACACCCAGACCGGGATGCTCATGCCGGTGCGTATCGGCGGCGTCATGATCGTGATCGACAGTTGCGCCGTGGTCGTGGTCAGGAGTTACGCCGTGATCGTGATCGTGATCGGCAGCGGCGCCGTGGTCATGTTCAAGATCTGGATGATGATCGTGGTCATGGTCGTGATGATGAGGATCAGCAGGCACAGCCGCAGGCTGATGATGTTCGACGTGCCCTGCGTCTGAATGATAATCCAGCGCATGAGGCAACAGATGCAAAATGGCGTTGCCCAGCATCGCGCCAGCCGCAAGGCAGACCAGCAACTTGGTTGCCTTCTGCAGCCTGGACTGATTCAGCGAAAAACTGGCGACACCAATTAGCGAGACAAGACTTACGGCAATCGCGCTTGCGAAAGCGTATAACGCGAGCTCGTTCATATTCATGATCCTTGACAGGTTGTGGTGAGCGAAGCTTCAGAACAGCTTTTCACCAGGTTTCATTGAGCCCACGCGGGCAAAAATGCAGGATCAGCCTACGCAGCAAGTGCGCTGAACGTATTGGATAGCTGGTCTATTGGGTCTTTGCTCGAGTGAGTCGTTTAGGTTTGGAGAAATAAAAGAAACACCAAAAACATAGACTGTCCTCCAGCGTCCAGGCAACTCGGGACTTTTTGAATGAGGACAGGTCACAACAGTGGCACACTAAGGCTTGGCGGCGTTCTCAGATACCCCTTAATTCAAAAAACCCACCATGAAATTGAAAACGGTTTTCGTTTTTAGTTCTCGCGCAGTTAGCGCAAGCTTGCGGCTGAAAACGCTTGAATACCATCTTTCGCGGAGATTTCTCAAGGACTGCCCACACGACGCTGCCAAGAGGCGGGGCAATTGAGACGGTTTTTGTTTTGCGCACCATATGCGGTACCACTGACAGGTGGTCTCAGAATCCTGAACTCATTTTTTATCGTGCTCGCTGCGACTCATCATCATCTCGATTGCGTCGTCTGCGGATTCGTCCTGAATTACCGCTCGCGGATCTTTCACCATTCGCAGGCCGGAAGGACATTTGAAATCAGCAGCGCTTAGTTTCATAGCGGTCATATTGAAGGTTTTTACCAGCGAATGCACGTCACCGTCCACGTCCGAGAAGGAAACGTCAAACGGAATTCCGCCGCTTTTGGGCACGCAAAATAAACGCGCCGTCCAGTCTATGGCACGTTTCTCCATAGGCAAATGGAATACAACAACGCGCCCAGAGGAAGGCTCGGACGATGTGACCTCCTTACGTTTGAACATTGCTTTGCGCGATTCTCCGTAGCTCTCAGGAATTTTAAATTCGCTCCAGTTCAAACCACCTTTCTTAAAATCTCGCACTTTCTTCAAGGGCATCTGTCCATGCGCTACACCGCTGAACATCGCTACTGCCCTGGCATACGGATTGTCCGAAAAGGCAAAACTTTTGCGGCAGACCTTTCGTGTCTTCGTGCTGAAAGTAATCACTTCGTCAAAGGGCGCCGCAGTCATGATAGTCACTCCGTCTTTGCGGTTGACTGTTTTGACTCCGGCTGCACACACGTACAAAGTCTGATCGCCAAGCACGCGCGAGCGCTGATCGAGTTTCCAGCCGCTCATGGAGGGTCCATCATTGGATTTTTTCAGCGCGGGTTTGACGGCTTTAGAAACATCCGCGGCCGGATTCACTGCGTCGACTCCAGGAGAGGTTGCGACATAAGCCGTTACACAAGCGATTAGAGCACCAAACGTTTGGAAACTGCGCCTGGAAAGTCCCACGCCAACCACCTTGTCGCCATTTAGCGACATGCCGCCTGTCACTTTTTTGATTATAGTCAATAGCGCCAAGGGGTGAGTATAAATCCCGCGGTATATGGTAATGATATATTTAGACGCTTTTGCTGTTACCGCGGTAAAAAGTCAGGGTATCCGTATCACCGTTTCTGAATCCCGGAGTTGAGTGATGACACTCCTTTCGGGCGAAAGGTAATTAATGGCACACGGCCATGAAGACATTCGACTAGGTACGCTGTTGACGCAGGCTGGAATCGTCACAGATGCCGACGTCACCAAAAGCAAAGCTGTCTCCGACCGCTGTCGGATTCCGCTCGGCAAAGCTCTGGTGATTCAGGAAAAAATGTCCGACTCGCTGGTATTGGCTGCTGTTCATGCCCAGTGGATGCTCAGGGACGGTTTTATCTCGAAAGACGATGCGCTGGAAGCATTGCGCACCTGCCGCCGCAATCGCTGGAATTTGCCAGATGCTTTGATCCTGATGGAAATTGATGCTCACGCCAGCAAAGGTTTTCGGCTGGGCGAGCTGCTTACAAGAACCAACATCATCGGCGAAGAAGAGTTGCGCGGGCTGCTCAATGCTGCACAAGCTTCCGGTTTGCCGCTCGGTCGCGTTTTGACCACGCTCGACTTAATTTCCGAACAACTGCTCAACGAGTTTCTCGCAACACAAGAGCGCATTCGCAAAGGCGAAATTTCATTGGAAAAAGGGCTCGAGCACCTGCAAGGAACAGCCGACAAAATTGCCGCCAAGGAGAACCAGGGAATGCTCCTTGGTGAGCTTCTGACCAAGTCCGGACTGATTACTGAAACTGAGCTGGAAGAGGCTCTCACCGAAGCGCGGCAACGAAAGCGCTTGCTTGGTGTAGTGCTGGCGGAGAAAGGTCCGGTGAAACCTGAGCACCTGTCGCTGTCGCTGAGAATGCAGCGCGACGTGCGTCACGGCACGATCAAACCGGAAGCGGCGATCGAACTGTTGAAATCGATTGCAATGTCTCCGAGTAAGACAGAAGAGCTGCTGGAGGCGGCTGGGCTGGTCCCGACGGTGCTCGAAAAAAACATGAGCCTCTATCAGTTTTTCAAAGTGTCTGGCTTTTTCCGCAATGTGCAATTGAAAGAACTCTGCACAAAACTGGCGCAAGAGCCGCAGTTTTTGAGACAAATCCTGCAAGACTATGACGACTTCAAACACTTGAGCGGATCGAATTTCAAGGAAGCCATCGAGTTTGCAGTGGAAAGCTCGAAACCATTGGAACTGGCGCTTATGCGGTATTACCCCGACCAGAGTGACCTGGTGCAATTCGCAGTAACGCTCAGACACAGCATCCGCACCGGCGCTCTTGATCTGAGTCAGGCAATCATTCAGTTCGCGATCCGCAGCTCACAAGGCTAGCAAGCGAGTAAGTGGTCCGGCCGCCTGTGGTTGGGCAATGCGTCAATCATAGGCGCCCATGAAGTCGTCTTCTTCAACAGTGCCTCGCAACTCGTCCAGCCGATCTCCCAGAGTGACAAAACTCTTGCTGCCCAAATTAAGCACAGTCAGAGGCTTTCGCTTGATCTCTTTGTGCGGGCGTTTCATCTTCTTTATCGACGAGCCAATTGCAGTAAACGTCGCAAGCAAGTCAACATACTGAAGATTAGCTCTTTCATACTCAACTTCGCGAAGTTCGCAATTAACAGTCATGCCGACACAACCATCCGAGCCGGAATCCTCAAGCTCTTTCTGCATACGGGACATGGCCAGATCGCGGGCTGTGTACATTCCCTCAGTCCATTGCTCTATCTCCTGATTGGCTCGCGAAAAGAATATTCCGGTGCGAACGAGAGGCAGTGTCCATTGATCCGAGTTGATGTAATAACTGCAAATGCCGAATGCGATATTGACGGGGCGATAACCTGCATGAATCAGCTGCCAAAATTCCTGCCCGTTCAATTCACTCGTGAAAGGCTCTTTATCAAGATCTTCAGGCTCCCAGCCATTGACTTTTACTGCCGTTCCTATGGCCGTAAACTCGATCAGGCTGCCGCCAAACCCCGGCTGCTCTTTCATCTTGATGCGCACGCTGACGATGCCGTCAGCGCCGTACAGCTTCGCCTCCTTCTTCATGCGTTCTACGGCATTGGTACGCGCAGTCATGTGTCCATGCGCGAGCATCATGTTTTCCTGACTTCTAAAATTGGGGACGGGGAAATTTTCAATTGTATAAAAACATGTTCCCATCACCTGACCGAGCGGCTCAATATCGCATTCTTCAGAAAGGAGAAATTCCTTTGTCGTCATGTCGGTCGAATAGAGTTTCGTTTTTTGTGCGAGCTGATGCTCGATGCGATGTCTGGCGCGCGGCAAGATATCGCCTCTCGTAAGCGCTTCTACGGCAGCTTGCTCCCTGGCTTTTCTCTCTATTTCCGCAGGACTGTCGGATTTGAACTTAAACCACATATGGTGTCACAATCGTTAGTGTTTCACCGCAAACGAAACCAGTCGCTAGTCATTAAGCGAAAGGACCAGTTGCGGCGTCGGAATATGGTGATCGGCACGAATGGGCACTATTGCTGTTCCGACGACGAAAAACTCGATGACGTGTGTGCTCCAGCCATAATTGCCTTCATGAATGTCGACGCCCACAATGCCTTCAGCTTGCAGTCCTTCCGCTTCTGCCTGCATGCGCTCCATTGCCAGTTCGCGCGCATCATAGAGCCCTTGCGTAAAATTCGTCATCTCCACGTTTTGTCCAACTGTTTTGAACCACTGACCAAAGGATTGGTGCGCAATGTGATAAACGCAGTTGCCCATGACCATTCCGACAGGGCGATAACCGGCATGCAGCAAGGTCCAGAAATCCTGGCCGGACAAGTCGCTCGTGAATGGGCGCCCGTTCAAAGCCTTATATTTGCCGTCGTTATCCGTGTGGCGAACAGCAGTTCCTATGGCGACGAATTCAGCGATGTCGGAATTCCACGACATGTGTTTTACCGTCAAGCGCACGGCGACCACACCGTCGGCGCCCAGCTCATGGGCTTCTTCTTCCATACGCGTCATTGCCAACTCGCGCGCATGGTACATGGCTTGCGTCAGCACTTCCATTTCCATGTTTTGCGTCCATTTTGCCTGCTGAAAGCCGATGTGATAAATCGACGTGCCGACGACCATCCCGAGCGGCTCGAAGCCACATTCTTTGACAAGCAAAAACTCATTCACCGTCAGGTCGCTGGTAAACAACTTGCGGTGCCCGCCCTCGCCCATCATGTGATGTAGGCGTTCTCTGGCGTGTTCTGGAAGATCCGAAGGTCCTGAGCTGGTCATATTGTTTTCCTTTGCTGGTCGGGTGGTCCTGAGTTTCCGAATCTGTTGCTTCTAGTCATAGTCATTCATAAAGTCTTCGTCGTCGATTGAGCCTCGCAACTCGTCAGTGCGAGAGCCGAGAGATACAAAACTCTTGCTGGACAGATTGAGCACGGTGAGCGGTTTTCGTTCGATAACTTTGTGCGGTCGCTTCATTTTCTTTATCGATGAACCGATGGCTGTAAAAGTAATCAAAAGGTCGAGGTAACGCGTGTTTCCTATTTCGTATTCGATGTCTTCCAGGTCGCAGTCGACTGCCATACCTACGCAGCCGTCAGCGTTATGATCTTCAATGTCTTGCTGCATGCCTTGCATGGCGCGCTCTCGCGCCTCGTAAAAGCCCTGCGTCCACTGCCGGACCTCCTCGTTGGCGGCGCGCCAGCCCCTCAGCGTAAGATACCGTGCATTGGTGTCCGAGTTAATGTAATAACTGCAAATACCGAAGACGATGCTGGCAGGGCGATATCCGGAATGGATCAGCTGCCAGAATTCTTGACCGTTCAATTCACTTGTGAAGGGACCGTCCGCGAGATCTTCCTTGTCCCAGCCGTTTACTTTTACGGCAGTCCCGATAGCGGTGAATTCAATCAGGTCGGAGCTGTAATCAGGCTTTGAAGATTTGATGCGCACGCTGACAATGCCGTCAGCACCGTAAAGCTCCGCTTCCTTTTTCATTCGGTGCACCGCTTGTTCGCGCGCCATGCGGTGCGCTTCTGCAATGGCATGAACTTCGCCCGTCATTCTTTGCGTTCGTTGAATCAAGCCGATTCTATAAAAGCAAGTGCCCATCACCTGCCCGAGCGGTTGAATGCCGCATTCTTCAATGAGAATGTGCTCTTTAGTCGTCATATCGGTAGAGAACAATCGCTTGCCGCTAGCCATATGATGTTCGATGCGCGCTCTGGCGCGAGGCAAAATCTGCCCGTTTTTTAGCGCTTCTACGGCAATCTCGTCCCTGCGCTTTCGCTCAATTTCTTCCGGCGTTTCTTTTTTAAACAGCAACCACATATGGTGCGCTACCCAAGCACAAATTTGTTCAATGCCATACGCGCTGAAGCATTATGTTCAGCCATTTTGGTAAGGTTTTCCACAATCTCAGTGAAGCATTTATCGAACGGCATTTCGGTGGTCTTCAATGCCACACCGCGGACAATCTTCAGATGTTTTGCGGTATAACGCCCGTTGCCGGTTTTGACAATCTGGTAATGCGAATCGTCGAATTTGATGGTCATCTGATCGACTGGCTTTTCCTTGGAGAAAAATCCGCCGCCACGCTTGATTTCCACGCTGTCGGGCAGGCAACTGGTTAGCATGCGCGCCAACTGCTCCACCATGTCGGCAGCCGCCTTCTGGTCCATTTTTAAGGACGCAGCCAGAGTTTCAAATTGAAGAGCCTGTTCGAAATCGTCAGTCACAAGAGATGCCTCCAATAAGAAAAGCAGTCTAGATCAAATGACAGCCGATCGGATGAAACCGCCCGGCCGGGCGAGGCGGAAATCAAGTGGCAGGACAGCCGAGCGAATCGAGTCTTAACGGATTATGAATTGACACTAACTTTATGTCCGCAAGCAAAATCTATGCCTCTTCTGGACGTGCCCGGGGGTCTAATGAGGCTGTAGGAAGAAATTCCATGGAGGAATCAAATCCACCGTTTTTACGGGCTGGCAAGCCGGAATAATCACTGATGAAACTTACGGCGCGGCCGAAATCAAACGAATAGAGACGCACAATCTTCTGAAGTGTTTGAAACTTCAGCGTGTAGCTGTCGTGACCGGATATCAGGCGCAACAGAGAGCGGGGCCATCAGAATCGGCAATGGAAATTGGCGCCAAGAACGATATTGCGCTAAGGGTACGCTCTGCAAGCAAACCAGACGACAAAGGTACATTGATCTGTCGCGAAGCGAATACCGATTTTGTCGGCGTCGCCGCTGATTCGCAGCAGGAAATTTTTTCCTGCCGCAAAGCGGACAGTGCTTTGCCGCTCGAACACGTGCGCTCGCTGGCAAAACTCTCTTTGATAAGTCATTTCCACAACACAAATGATGCAGTGAACAAAGTTTTCTCCAACCTGTTGCACCACAAAGTTTGCCCTCGCTATTGGTCGATAGACAACGGCACCCGCATTTCAGTTTGGATTGACGCCTCGGAGCTGACGAAGGCAGCATCTGCATTACATTGTGAAATCGTCCACGAACGTCTGCAGGTGCCAGCTTGAGCGGCACAAAAAATGCATTCACTATACGCAATCGTATGATCGAGAAAAAAATTTTGTTGTTCCCAAAAAGGAGCTGCCATGCTATTTGGCTTAGCAGGCAGCTCTTAAGAGTGGGTCGTCAGCAAAGATCCGGCGACATTCCGCCAGATACGTTCGCGCAGTTTAGGTCCTGTTGCGCATAATCTTCCAGACGATTGCGATGATCAGAGTT
>PNKB01000123.1 GCA_013997645.1 Cyanobacteria bacterium PR.3.49 | reverse complement strand
AAGCTGGACGATTCAGACAAGGCCGCTGACGGTTCTCTCAAAGCCGGCAAAAAAGCCGGCAAGCACGGTCAATCGCAAGAGTCGATATCAACGATTGTCAAGTCATTCCCAAAAGGAACGCACGTCACAGCCGCCGAGGTTTACGAGCGCGCCATTGAAATGGGCTACGAGCTAAGCCTCTCGACTGTTTATCGCAACCTGCACAGGCTGAAAGCGGACGGCAACGTCAACACCGTTTCGGGCGACCGCGGCATGCGCTATGAGCCGGCAGAAGAAGGTCCTGATCACGATCACCTGATTTGCCTGGGCTGCGGCTTAACGATTGAATTTATTGACGACCTTATAAGAGGATTCGGAAAGTCGGTTGCTCAAAGAAAAGGCTTCGAGCACCGCTCGAGCCGTTTCGACATTCTCGGTTATTGCGGAGACTGCCGCGCCAAAGACGAGACATACAGGCTCAAGCAAGTAGTCGAGCTGATCATGAATTCAGAGACATTGCTGGAAGACTCTTTGACTTCACTGCGTCAATCAGTCGATTTGATCGACTCGCGCAAATCATCCAAAGCGCATCAGCAAATGGAATCAACAGTTATACGTTTGAGCGAAGCAGTAAAACTCTGCCAGCAAGCGCTTGCGGTGCTGCCGAAATCAGCAGACGAATCAGCATAACCTTACAGTCAGCGCTCGCCTACCTAGCGATGCTCGCCAGATGCTGCTTGTACAGTCGGGCTTTGGAATCACCGAGATCCTTTTCGCTCTCGATGATGATTTGTTCCATGTATTCGAGCGAAGTTTTGCGCAAGCGATTAATTTCGCGGCGCTTTTGCATCATTTTCGGAAACAGCTTCACCGCTTCGTAAGTTCCTTTCAGCCAGGGCACAAGCTGCCCGCCGCGCACGGTCACGACCGCCAGGTAGTACAACTGCCAAAAACAAATGTGCGGCAAAAATTTCCAAAGCAGCGGCATGGGAATATTTTTGACAATCGTATTCCAGTTGTTGCGAGCTGAGAGTCTTACCACCAGCGGACTATAGCCACTGCCCGTGGTGCCGCAGCCGAGGTGATAAACGATCGAGGTGGGTACATATATACATTTAAAACCGGCAGCCTGTGCGCGCAAGCCGAGATCGACGTCTTCTAAGTAAGCAAAATAATCTTCGTCGAAAAGTCCAATCGCATCGAAAAGCTCACGACGATAAAGTGCAGCTCCGCCGCAAGCGCCCAAAAGATAACGCTTGCGATTGAAGCGCCCCGTATCGCGCTCTTTGTGCCCGATCCGACCGGGCAAACCGCCGCGTCTGTAGCCGTCACCGGCACCATCAAGAAGAGTGTGATCGTCGTATGCAAGCATTTTGCAGCCGGCGCTTCCAGCCTCCGGATGCTCTTGCATCGCTTTGATAAGCTCGGACATCCAATTGGGATCGACAACCGTGTCATTGTTCAACAAGGCGACCATCTCTCCGGTCGAAGCCTTGATACCCGCATTTACAGCCGGGCTGAATCCAGTGTTGACAGGAAAGGTGACCAGTTTTACGTAGGGATAATTTTCTTGCAAATATTCAACAGAACCATCCTTCGAGCCATTGTCGACAATCACGACTTCGATGGGCTCGTAGGTCTGTGTTTTGAGCGAATCCAAACAACCGGCGAGAAATTTCTTCCCGTTCCAGTTGGGGATTACGACGCTTATCAGTGGATTTGCCATTTAGACCAGCCGCTACGACTTCCGGGTTCCTGGTCACATATTGTACATATTCTCTTGAAAGCCACCTTAGCTTTAGTGAAGGAGATTATAATTGCGCACTCTGAGGGGGCGAAACCTAAGGATGGGCAGCGGCGCCTGCAAAAGCATTATTTTTGTCACACTGGAGCCGATCGCCAGACAGATGGCAGGTCCTGCGATTCGGGCATTCGAGTTGGGATTGCGGCTGAGCGATGAAGTTTCTGTCACAGTCTTCACACCTCACAAAATTCCGGTCGATGTAGTTGCAGAATTGAAAGAGCGCCGCAATTTGCCCGGCACATTTCAGCTGAAGAGCGGTTTGAGCAAGTCGCAGCTGTATAACCTGGCAGCGGAACACGACGCCATTTTCATTCAGGCTAATGTTTTGAAACCCTATCCGGGTCTGGCTGCGCTGGGAAAATATTTGACCGTCGATTTATACGATCCGTATCTTTTTTCCGTGCTCGTTCAGTATCAAAACTCGGATGTAGCTGCCAATGCCAGCTACAGATTGATGCACAAAGTTTTGGAACAGCACATGGTGGCATGCGATTTTTCAGTGTGCGCATCCGAGCGCCAGCGTGATTACTGGCTCGGTCGCTACTGTGCTTTGGGCAGAATCAATCCGGATATGTATTCATTCGATCCCTCGATGCGCAAATTGATCGACGTAATTCCCTTTGGTTTGCAGGAAGGCGAGCCGATAAGACGCGGCAAAGGAGCCAAGGGAAATATCGAGGGTATTCCTGAGGATGCAAAACTCCTTTTGTGGGGAGGCGGCATCTGGGATTGGTTCGACCCTCTTACCGTCATTCGCGCCGCTGCCCGTGCTTCCCAATCGCTGCCGAAATTGCGCCTGTTTTTCATGGGTATGAAATCGCCCAATCCGCAAGTTCCATTGATGGACATGGCCGTCAAAGCCAAAGACCTGGCCAAAGAATTGGGCGTACTCGATCGCATCGTTTTCTTCCATGAAGAATGGACGCCTTACGACGACCGGGTCAATTTCTTGCTGGATGCGGATATCGGTGTGTCCGCGCATTTCGATCTGCCGGAGACGCGTTTTTCATTTCGCACTCGTTTGCTGGATTATTTCTGGGCCCGACTGCCCGTGCTCACGACCGGCGGAGATCAGCTTGCTGAGCTGATTGAAGCCAATCACGCCGGGCGCGCTCTGGGATATGGAGATGTCGACGGTTGGACACAAGCTATTCTAGAATTATTGAATAATCCCGAACGCGAAAGTTCATGCCGTCGGGGTGCCGAAAAGCTAGCTGAGAATTTTGTCTGGTCCAAAGCGGCAGAGCCTTTGCGCCAGTTCCTCAGACACCCCCACCATCTGCCGGAGTATCGAAAAGTGACAATGCCGTCTCTTGTCGAGCGCGCGCAAGCGGTATACGCAAGAGGTGGAAAAGATCTGGTGGTCAAACGCTCCAAGCAAATTTTAGAGGACTGGATGAAGTAATGGTTTTGATCCCTCTGGAAAACCGGTTGAGCCGACTGCAAGGCATACGTGAGGCGCCGGAAACAGCACCGCCCCATTTGCGCGAACAGCCCTGGCTGGAGTTGGAGCAAAAGACCGCGCTGGGGATTTATGAAGATGTAGAGAAGGTCTTAAAAAAACTGGCAAAAGCAAAGCTCGGCAAAGAGCCTGCGCCTAAGCTTGTCCACGAAACGCGAGTAGTACTCAGACGCTGGGAATCTATCTGGGGCGTTTTGGAACGCGACGGCTGGAGTGACAAGAAATTCTTGAAGAAAACCGGAGATCCGCTGCGCAAGTTGCACAAACTTCTCGGGGCCGCGCGCGACTGGGACGTCAACCTGGAGCTTGCCGAAGAGTATGATTTGCCGGACTCGGTAAGAAAAGTATTCAAAAAAGAACGCGCCAAAGCCGGAGACAAAGTTTCGAAAAAACTGGCAAAACTGAAAGTAAAACGGCTGGCCAAAGACCTTTTGAAGTTTCTCTTGAAACGTCCGCAGCAAATAGCCGTCAGGCACACTGGTTCTTCCAAGCTGTTTCAATCTGCCTATAGCCATCTCGAGCCGCTTCTGGCAGAACAAGAAGATACGGCGCGCGCCCTAGAAGCGCATGCACACACGCCTTCTGAGCTGCATGAATTGCGGCTGGTCATTAAGGCCTGGCGATATCTGCTTGTCGAATTCTTTGGACTGACCAATCTGGAGCTTGTAAAAGCGCAGCAGTTGCTGGGTAAGCTCAATGATCTGGAGCGATTGAGCCAGCTTGTCAGTGCTATTTCCGCTCAGGATGCCGGTGCAACCAGAGCAATGATCAAACTTCAGGAGCAAAAGCTCAAACTACTGTCCGATTTCGACAATTTGCGCGTCAATTTGCCTTTTGGACTGCGGCCCAGCGTCACAAGTTTGGCCAATGTCGGACCGGATGCGCTCGACGATTAATTTGCAAAACTCCTTTGCAACCAAAAGGGCATTAGCCGTTCATTCGGCAGGATGCCAATTGATAAGTTATCGTGAATCTCCTGTATATAAGCCCTTTCCAGTCCTACAATTTGAATTGAGTCCGGTTTGTCGGACTGGTCCGGCGTAAAGAGAAGTCCAGATGGCAATTAGAAAGAAAGTAACAATTCTCGGTTCAGGCGCTGCCGGGCTTACCGCAGCTATATATGCGGCAAGAGCCAATCTCGAGCCGCTGGTCATTCAAGGCTTGCAAACAGGCGGTCAGCTCACCATCACCACTGATGTGGAAAATTTCCCGGGCTTCCCGAACGGCATCCAAGGTCCCGAGCTGATGGAGCAAATGATTGCTCAAGCAGAGCGCTTCGGCACCCAATATATCTACGACAACGCCGAATCCATCGACCTCTCGAAACGTCCTTTCACGATCAAGACTTCGAGCGAAGAAATTATCACCGACGTTCTTATCATATGTACAGGCGCATCAGCCAAGTTGCTGGGATTGGAAGCTGAGCAAAAGCTGATGGGACACGGTGTGTCGGCCTGCGCAACTTGCGACGGCTTCTTCTTCAGAGACAAGAAAGTTTTTGTAGTAGGCGGCGGGGACACTGCACTCGAAGAAGCAATGTTCCTGACCAGATTCGCCACATCGGTGACGATCATCCACCGTCGCGAGGCCTTCAGAGCATCGGCGATTATGGTCGAGCGCGCTAAACGTAATACAAAAGTAGATTACTTGCTCAATTCCGTCCTTGAAGACATCACCGATGTTTCCAAAGGCGAAGTCACAGGCGTGAAAGTGCGCAACATCAAAACCAATGAGTTGCAGGAGTTGCCTGCCGACGGCGTCTTCATCGCTATCGGTCACCAGCCCAATACCGATTTGTTCAAAGGTCATTTGCCGCTGGACGAAAACGGCTACATCAAAACCAACGGCGTACACACCGATATTGTCGGCGTTTTTGCAGCCGGCGACGTGATGGACTCTGTCTACCGGCAAGCGGTAACTGCAGCAGGAACCGGCTGCCGCGCCGCTCTGGAAGCACAATGGTTGCTTGAGAAAGAAGAGGCTGAAGGCGAGATGGGAAAGCCTGAAGAGGCCAAAGCCGGAGCCGCTTCGTCCGTGCGCGAAACGGCAGCAGCAGACAGCCTGAGATCCTGATGGTCGAAATTCAAACGGATGCCGCCCGGTTAAAAGCAGGGCGCACACCCACGTCAGTTCCTCAAGAAAAAATGGCAGCGATTGCAAGAGAAATCGCCGCCGAGCACCCTTGCGCAAAACATCCTTTATTCGATTATCTCGATAAGACCAGACTGAACCGCGAGCAAGCTTTGCGATTTCTCGCCAACTACGATGCCCATGCATCTCTTCTGCGCCGGCTTTTACTCAAGGCAGCCACCATCATGCCCGAAGAGGCGGTCGGCTATATTCTTGAGAATGTGCGAAACGAGTACGGCAACGGCAATCCCGACCACCGGCATCAATTGCAATTGCACGACCTGGCGCTGCGCGTTGGAGTGACCCCGGAAGAACTCGCTAATGCGCAACTAGAAACAGGCGTTCAGAAATACATGAACGAAGTGCCCCAATACTATTTTCCGCAGAGCTCGGCCATGGACGCTTTTCAGATCTACCCGGCAATTTCGGCAGGTGCGATTACAGCCACGGAAATCATGGCGATTGAAGAATTTCGCCACATGCAAAATAGTTTTGCCTTCCACAAACTCGATCAACATATATGGTTCGATCACGTCACAGTAGAAGTGGAACATTCGCAAGATTCGGTCGCTCTGGCGGTGTTTTTCGCCGATACCGAAGATGGAGTCGAGTCGGTCCTTTATGGGCTGGAAGCGGTTTTAGACGCCAATGTCCATCTCTATGACGGTCTGCTCAAAGCAGCCGGCGGTTAAGAGAGTCATTCCGTTCAAACTTCGAGATCAGGGAAAACCCTCTTTTTACGCAAACGCTTCGTCTGCATAATTGTGCAACTTACCAAACGCTCGCCTTTGCGAGTTCAAAACAATGAAAACGACGTCCTTAAGCCGTTTTGCTCGGCTCGGTCTTTGTTTGTTCGCCGCTGCTCTCTCATCCTTAGTCCGCGCCGAATCAGCATCTGCGCAGGCAAGTCGCACTACGGTCGCCAGTCCTGGTTTTCGCATGCAGGCAGGCAGCGATGAAGGCGACTTCTCGCTCCATGACGGCGATTACTTCCACTCCAGCAGCGGTGATTTCTTTTCCAGCAGTGGTGATTCATTTTTCTCGGTCGATAGCGGATCCAATTATTTCAACGACCCTCGCGACGAAAACAATGCGTTTATGGATGAGGAAAACATCGATCCGAATTCATTCACCTGGTCGGACGATCCGCGCGATCCATTCGCTTCCAGAACTGCCGACGATCTTCGCCAGTATCCACTCTACAGAGGCAATAATTCGTCCTTCTCATTTGTAAAAATGTCGGATGGAAAAATCGAAAAGCCATCAGGCATGCGAAGTTTTGCGCCTCCCAGTGCGGAAAGCCGAATCACTCCAAAATTCGCATATGTTCATTTAGGCTCGCTGCCGGACCCGCGTTCTCACCCGATAAGCGGTGACATTTATCGCGACAATTTCGGCAATGTCACATGCCTCTATGGCTGGCCTGTAGAAAAGAAAGTTGTCCGTGTCTATTTCGCCGGCGATGTTGGCGAAGTTAGAAACGGTCTTGTCAGACGCGTTTTCATTGAGTGCATGAAACAGTGGTGTGATGCCACTCGCGGCAAGCTCAAATTCACCACCATCGAAGATTCTCGGCAAGCAGACATAATCTTGTGTCGTGAATTTACGTCCAACCATGAACTGGCCGAAAACAATCCTACATTTCATAACGCCTGGTTGGACAGAGTAAAGATTCGGCTACTGGACAGCACTTGCGACACTTTAGGCGAAGCTCAATTGCGTGCCGTTTTATTGCATTCAGCCGGGCATTCGATAGGTTATTTCAAGCACTCGTCCGATTTGAATTCAGCAATGTACATCCAGTGTGCGCACATAAACAATCCGACTCAACGGCTCTGCCCATGCGACTCTCATTACATAAATCGAATGTACGATTCGTATAAGCGCAATCGCGAAGAAGGGTTGAAAAAGCCGGTGGACGAAGTAGTAAAAATTCCCTGGGGACAGGGCATTCCCCTCAAAGTCGGTTACGTTCAGCTGGAAACACCGCCAAAATGCCCAACCAGGCATATTGCCGGGCTAAAGGCAGTCCCTTTTCCTGGACGCAGTCGATGACTATTCGAGTCCGGATTGCTGCTTGCCTGCCAAAGCAGGAGTATTTTCTTTCAGCTCGGCTTCCAGAATTCTTTCTGCAGAAACTTTGACGCGCTCTAAACGTTTGTTGATGCGCCCTTTCAAAACATGATTGATGATGTGTTCAGAAAAAGGCAGTCCGGTATTGAGCACCGAATGCAGTTCCAGTTTGGTGGAGCCTTCCGGCAATTCAGTCAAAATCCAACTGCCGCGCAAGTCCTTGAACTTGTCCGAGCGAACCAGCTTGTAGTCGATGCGCTGGTTGATTGCTTCGGTTTGCTCAAGTAAGCAAACGGCTTCGCCGATAACAGGCATACCGTTAAACTTCTGCTCGAGCATGACTTTGTCGCCCTGTTTTTCGACCACTTTGCTGTATGAAAGATCCGGATCGGTGGCGCGTTCTTTATGCACAGCTTCCCAGACGATGCGAGCCGGAGCTTTGATTGTGATGTGACCGCGCACGCCGTCTTTGTCAGAACCTTTGGCGACGGCGGCTGGAGCAAACAGGACGAAAGCGACAAAGGCGACTAAAGTTGTGAAAAGTACCATATGTGTCCGGAAAACCTGAATGTGGTGGTAGTGAATCGCCGACCACAAGGGCATCGGCGGGCAATTCGAAGAGACGACAGAAAGACTCGATCTTTTGTATCTGATCTCATTCTAGCTGTTTATGCCGTTTTGTGAATGTTGCTCGACGACAATCCAAAAATTCGCAGAGCAAAAACACTGATGAGAGCTTAATTTTAGAACGAAAGGTCTGCGAAGGCTTCGCGAAAGGTTTCTCCAAACACGCTTATAGACAGCTATTCGAATGTTGCCCGAGATTTTCAACCCGATAACGGCCAGCCGTCAAACTCGTCAAAATCAAGATTGGCCGAACAAAAGGCTAAGTATATTTCATTGATATTAGTTTTCACCCTGATGCTTATATTGCTTGGCAGGGATACAATTTTTTTGCGCTCAGAAACTCCGTCCGGAGAAAACAAAATGTCTGTTTTAACCAGTCTGCTCGTAGTTGTCCTCGGTACCTACATAACGATTTGGTTCAATGACAAAGTCAGCCGCAGCGACTATCTGGCAGACGATTCGATCGAGCCGTCATAGATTCTAGACCTCCTTTTTCAAAATTTTGCCAATTACGCAAGAGACTAATTCCCGCACAGCCACAGCCATAGATCCGGCGGGACTGAGCGTTTGCATGGTCTCTCGGCTGTTCTCTGCGGCCGGAGGGCTGGAGCTTTATTGCCACAAATTGGTAGAGGGTTTGCTCGAGCGCGGCGCCCTGGTCACGGTTGTTTGCGAGAAAAACCAGTCCAAGCTCACGCACCCCAATCTCAAGTTTCACCTCTTTCAACCGCCCGGCAAAAAAGCTTCCAAGGCGGAGCGATTGAAATACTATTTGGAAGCAACCTCGGCAGCCGTCAAAGAAGCCGGTCCCTTCGACATCGTCCACTCCCAGCATCACCCGGTCAGCCCTGTGGATGTTGCCACCTTCCATAATCACACCGTCTTCCGTCTTTCTCAGGTGGGCAAAACCTGGGAGCGTTTACTCAACAATGGAAAAGTGGCTTTTACTGGAGCGTACAAAGCGCGCAACCAGGTCGATGTTCAGCTTTCCAATGATGCTAAATGCCTCAATTTCACATCAAAAACTTGCCGCGACGACTTCTACAAAACATTCTTGCTGGGTGCAAAACCCTCGGTTGTCTCCTACCCTGGAGCCTCACTGGCAAGCGAGGTGGACGAAGGCTCGTCACCCAAAGAAGACCGTCCTTTCACCCTGCTTTTTGTCGGCAAAGGATTTCGAAAGAAGGGTCTGGATGTGCTTTTTGATGCATTGAAAGGGCTGAAATCCGAAGGCAGGCCATGCCGCCTTTTAATTGCCGGGCTCTCCAAAAAACCGCTTGATTCTTTGCGCTTGAGCAGACTGGGGCTGCAAAAGGAAGTGGAATACCTGGGCTTTCGGCATGACATGAATAATGTCTACAAGCAGGCGGATGCAATCGTCTTGCCTTCAAGAATCGAACCTTTCGGCATGTCACCTATACAAGGAATGCTGCGCGGGCTTGTGCCGATTGTCAGCTCTGTGTCGGGCGTGGCGGAGATTTTGTCGGACGGAGAAGATGCCCTCATCTTGAAAAACCACCTCGATCACCGTGAGCTGGCAGCGCTTATCGCCCGCTTGATGAACGACCGTGAACTAGTGTGTCGCCTTTCCACTGCGGCTATGACAACCGCTAAGGAAATCACATGGGAAAAGGCAGTAGAATCCACACTGGTTGCATACGCGATGGTGAAGGAGCAAAAAAGTGGGCGCCTCGAAAAAGAAGAAGGACGCTAAGAAAGTTGCAGCGAAGAAAAATGCGGGCAGAGAAGAGTCCGCAAAGAATACCGCAGCACAGACAAATGCAGGTGCGCCGGCGGACTCCGCCGAGCAGCCAGCAACCGTTGCCGAACCTGTAAGTCCGGCAGAACAGCACAATCCTGCGCCCGTCAGCGCGGATAAGGCGGCCTCCGCCCAACACGAAACTCCGGTTGCCGGAGCCAACCGTCTCATCCACGAAACAAGCACTTATCTCCTGCAGCACGCTCACAATCCGGTCGATTGGTATCCCTGGGGCGAAGAAGCAATCGCCAGAGCGCGCAATGAAGACAAACCGATTCTTCTTTCGGTCGGCTATGCCGCCTGCCACTGGTGCCACGTCATGGAGCACGAGTCGTTCGAGGATGTTGCCACCGCCCAGATGATGAATGCCAATTTCGTCAATGTCAAAGTCGACCGGGAAGAACGCACGGACATCGACGAAATTTACATGAAGGCGGTTCAGTTAATGACCGGTCACGGCGGCTGGCCAATGACTGTATTCTTGACGCCTGATTTGAAGCCGTTTTTCGGCGGCACTTATTTTCCAAAAGAGCCGCGCCACGGCATGCCGTCATTCACGCAATTGCTGCAAGCGCTCACTGAAGCATGGAGAGAGCGCCGCCATGAAGTGGAAGAAAGTTCGGGAAGCGTCACTGAGCACCTTAAAATGCTGGATAGCTTGAATGCCCGCAGCGAGGGAAAGCTTGCTCCGGCTCAGGCAATCAAGCGTGAATATTTGCAAGACGCAGCGGATCGCTTATTGGATGTTTTCGATCATCGCTTCGGCGGTTTTGGCAATGCTCCGAAGTTTCCTCACACTTTCAATATCAATTTGTCTCTGCGTTGCATCGACCACCTCGTCGACAAATCGCCGAGCGCCAAAGACGCGCATAAAGAGCTGGTTACGACCACCCTAGACCGGATGGCGATGGGCGGAATCTACGATCAAATTGGAGGCGGTTTTGCTCGCTACTCGGTAGACCGTCAGTGGTTGATTCCGCATTTCGAGAAAATGCTTTACGACAATGCGCTCATGTGCCAGACCTACATCGATGGATATCGTCTGCTCGGACGGCGCTACTGGCTGGATATCGCCGAAGGTATTCTCTCTTTCGTCGATAGAGAATTGAAGACCGAAGAAGGTGCATTTTACTCCAGTCTGGACGCGGACAGCGAAGGGGTGGAAGGAAAATATTACGTCTTTACTCCGGCCCAGATCAAAGACATCGTCGGCACCGCAGATGGTGACTGGCTTTGCGAAGTATACGGCGTTACTCAGACCGGCAATTTCGAGCACGGCTCGAGCGTCTTGCACTTCGCCAAAACGCCCGAGGAGATTGCGCGCGATTACGCCATCAGCGTCGATGCATTCTTCGAGCGCTTGCGACCGCTCAACGAAAAACTGCTTGCCGCTCGCGAGAAAAGAATACGACCAGGCAGAGACGAGAAAGTATTGACCAGCTGGAACAGCCTCATGATCTCGGCTTACGTAGCCGCGTATGTTGCCACAGGAAAAGAGAATTACATTGAAACAGCCAGGACTTGTGCGACTTTCATTCTGCAAAAACTGATCAAAGACGGTCGCTTGCTTAGAACCTACGGCAAGGGAAAAGCCAAGCTCAACGGTTACCTCGAAGACTATGCATTTTTTGTCCAGGCCTTGCTCGATTTGGCATCAGCAGATCCAGATGAGCGCTGGCTTGCCAATGCTTGCCGACTTACAGACGTGATGCTCGAGCGCTTCAACGACAGAGAGGAAGGCGGGCTCTATTACACAAGCGACGATCACGAACAGCTCGTCACCAGACCGCGCAGCCACTTCGATGGCGCCGTGCCCTCCGGCACTTCGGTCGCAACAATGAATCTGGTGCGGCTGCATCGAATCACTGGTCACGATCCTTATATTGGCCGCGCAGAGAGTTTGCTTCTTCTATACGCGCCGTTTTTCCGCAAATTGCCCGACCAGTTCGGAAACCTTTTGTGCGCAGCCGACCTCTTCATCCATGCCGACCAGGAAGTAGCAATCGTTTGCCAGGAAACGGGAAATGACTTGAAAGAAATGATTTTCTGCGCTCACAACGGCTATCGCCCCAATCAGCTGGTAGTTATCTCGAAGCCGACCAATGCCTACAGGCTGTTCGATCTGAGAAATTGCATCTCCGGCAAGCCGACGGCTTATATTTGCAAGGACTTCGCCTGCCAGAAGCCGACAACCAATGCCGAAGACCTGCTTCCGGTCGTGCGAGCATGAGCTGGAGCGAAACGCCGGCCGGTTTTCAAGCGGTGCTGCCGGCGGCTCGTCCCGTTATTCTTAGATTAAATGTCTAAAGAAATTTTGGGCGCTGCGCCCTAATAGAAGGCGCCAGATATAGTTTGGAGGTTTTTTAGGGGCGGTTCTGGAACATTTGCTGCCCTGTGCTGTCTGTCCCTGGGTAAAAGTCTGATGATGGACAAAATGAAGAGCGAGCCGATCACCTTTGAAAAAGAAGACGATTATGTCGTCGACTCGCGCCCACTTTGCCAGGGCATGCCGTTTGTCCTCACGGACGCGGCGCACCCGCGCCTTATTCTCAAGCACGGCAGCCACTTCATGGTCCTCGATCAAGAAGCGCGCATACCTGCCTGCAATACCTTAGGCTTCGGTTACTACAATTACGACACTCGTTATTTGAGCGAATGGAATTTCACTTTGGACGGCACAGAGCTGTCACTTCTGTCAGCCGACGTCAAACGCGGCTACGCCGGCAGTTTTCTCTATACCAATCCGCAGACTAACAGCCTGACTCAGCAAAACTTGATGGTGCAGCGCCAGATCGTGCTTTCTGATGTCGTGTCCGAGCGTGTCGTTATCGAAAATTACAGCGCCGGAGAGATTACTGTCGACTTTTGCATCAAGTATCAGTCCGATTTTGCCGACATGTTCGAGGTGCGCGGGGTAAACAGATCCGAGCGCGGCAAGCGCATGTTGCCTCGTAAAGATAAGCAAGGCAAACGTCTTTTCCTGGCTTATCGAGGGCTGGATGATCGTTTGTTGGAAACCATGATCGAGTTTCGTGGCGCTGCACCGGACAGTATCGTCGATGGAGAAGCGCGCTATAAGCTGACTCTCGCCCCAAGAACTCCATGGTATTTGCAGATATTTATGTATACACGCGCCGACGGTGAGCAACCTTTTCGCGCGCGTCCGGAGATTGATTTTGCAACCTTACTCGATGATGCAGACAAGCGCTTTGCCCTCTGGAGATCGAACGGCTCGCAAATCATGACGGAAGATGAAATCGTCAACTTTTCGATTGAAAGAGGATTGAGAGATCTCTATATTTTGCGCCAGCCTACGCCGAAAGGCATTGGTATCGCTGCCGGCATTCCCTGGTATGCTGCGCCTTTCGGCAGAGACAGCGCCATCACCGGGTGGCAAATGCTCCCTTACAGACCCGATCTGGCACGCGAATGCATAGAGCTTCTGGGCGAATATCAAGGAACCAAAGTCGATGAATTTCGGGCAGAACGTCCCGGAAAAATTATGCACGAACTGCGCTTCGGCGAGTTGGCAAGATTAGGCTCCATTCCGCACACGCCATACTATGGCACCGTAGATGCTACCGCTCTTTGGTGCATGCTCGTAGCAAGATATCTGAGATGGTCCGGAGACATGAAGTTCGCCATGAGCATGTGGCCGAAGCTCGAACTGGCGCTCGCCTGGCTGGACAGCGCCAGCGAAAAAACAGGCTACATCTCGTACATTCGCGAAAGTCCGGAAGGTTTGGAAAACCAGGGGTGGAAAGACTCAGGCAATTCCATCGGACACTCAAATGGTGACCTTGCCAAGCCACCTATTTCACTTTGCGAAGTGCAAGCCTATCTTTATGCTGCTCGACTTGCCGTAGCAGAAATCGCCACCCACCTCAAAAAGCATGAGTTGGCCGAGCGCTTACATGCCCAAGCAGCAAAATTGAAACGTGATTTCAAACGTGATTTCTGGATGCCCGAACACGAATTTCCGGCCCTTGCACTTGATGGAGAAGGCAAACAGGTACAGGTTTTTAGCTCCAATGCCGGACATTGCATCTGGGCAGGGATTCTAGACGGCGAGATGGCGCAAAGAGTGGCGGACCGCATGCTCGCTCCCGACATGGACTCAGGATGGGGTTTGAGAACTCTCTCGAAGAACGCTGTTTATTACAATCCCATGAGCTATCATAACGGCTCGGTCTGGCCCCACGATAATGCAATTATTCTGGAGGGCTTCAGAAAAATTGGTCGCATACGCGATGCTCATTATTTGTTGAGCGCAATGGCAGCTGTCGCTCAACACCAGAAAGATTTCCGCCTGCCTGAGTTGGTTTGCGGATTCGATAGGACAAATTGGGGCAGCCCGATTGATTATCCGGTGTCATGCTCACCGCAGGCCTGGGCAGCCGGAAGCATATTTCAAATGCTGAGCGCTTGCGTCAATTTTCTGCCCGATGCTCACAGAAATATCCTTCGCATTGAAGAGCCGTGCCTGCCGGAATGGCTGGAAAAGGTGACTTTCCACAACCTCAAAGTGGGAGATGCAGAACTGGATATCGCATTTAATGCTGTAAACGGACACACCAGTTGCCAGATTTTAAGAAAAAATGGTGATTTGAAAGTCATCGTTGAAAATTAGTTGAATGTTGATTATGGAATCGAGGTGTTAACATGCGTATTGCACAACTGGCTCCCCTGGCTGAATGCGTCCCGCCGAAGGGATATGGCGGTTCGGAGCTCGTCGTAAATTTACTGACTGAAGAATTGATAAAACGCGGACATGAAGTGACGCTGTTCGCAACAGCCGATTCACAAACAGACGGAAGATTGGTCGAATGTGCTCCGGAAGGTTTGCGCGCTTCGGAAATTGCTCCTACACGTTGGCATGCCTACAACATCAAAGCTCTAATCAAATTGGAAGAGATGCAAGGCGAGTTCGACATCATCCACAATCATATGGGATATGCTGCGCTCCCGGCCCTAAGTCATTTCCGCACGCCGGTGGTGACGACCAACCACAACCCGCTCTATGACTACTGCAAGGACATTTACTTTGCATATGGACACATGAATTTTATCTCGATAAGCGATGCGTACAAGCGTTTGAATTATCCCGACAAAGTCAATTACTTTGCCACCGTATACAACGGCATCAACCTGGATGATTTTGAAGTAAATTTTGACGCAAATAAGTCCGATGAGCGAAAGCATTTGCTTTTCCTGGGGAGATTGTGCGCAGACAAAGGCACCCGAGAAGCCATTGAGATCGCACGCAAGATCGGCATGCCCATAGTGCTTGCCGGCAAAGTCGATCGCAATGACGAGAAGTATTTCAATGAGTTTGTCAAACCAATGCTCAGCGAACCCGGCGTCGAGTTCGTAGGAGAAGTATCCACCGCTCAAAAGGTTTCTCTCTACAATTCATCGGTCGCTACGCTGTGCCCAATCAATTTCGAAGAGCCGTTCGGACTTGTTTTCTCCGAATCACTAGCCTGCGGAACTCCCGTCATGGCATTCCGCCGCGGTGCCGCACCGGAAGTCATCTCGGACGGTGAAACAGGGGTAATCGGCGAGTCAGTCGACGAGCTTGTCGGTCGTTTCTCGGAGATCAAAAACATCACTCCGCAAGTGTGCCGCGACCGCGTTCAACGTTTGTTCAGCAAAGAAAAAATGACCGACTCATATCTCAAAGCCTTCGACACGGTATTGTCGAAGGCTCTGGCTGGACGTCGCTAATTTCAAACAGGCCGATTGCTAGCGAGAAATCGCTCGCAATGCTGCTTCGTAATTGCCGGCTGAGGATTCACCAATAATGGTGCTTTTCACCTGACCGTTTGGCGCTACGAAAATTACAGTCGGAATTGGTCCAATCTTGAATTGTTCGACCAGTGATTCCGACATCGGATTTTCGATATCGACACGCTGAATATCGACGCTGTTTCCATAAGTTTGCGATAGCTGACTCAAAGTATCGTTCATATTTTTGCACTGGTCTGCCCAGTTTGCATAAAATGCATAAACGCGTCCTCTGGATGTGGCCGGCATTGTTGTGGAAGCACCACTAGACCACCAGTTGCCTGCTCCGCTTGCGGATTGCGAATCGTTCATGCCCAGAAGGTAGGAGTTGAATGCTTTTGCTTGATCCAGGCTGCCGCGATTCAATCTCATGGCGCGGCGAAACATCATTCCGGCTTTATCCGGCTGATTGACTGCCATGTACGCGCGTCCAAGCAACGCGGCGATACTGGCATTGCGTGGATCTTGTGCTCTCATCTGTTCCAGCTGCGCAATCGCTTCTGCAGCTTGATTATTGTCCAGAAGCTGCACTTGGGTTTCCAAACCGGTCATATCGATTGGCATTCTATCTGAGCCCATCCCCATACCTCGGCCCGGATAGCGCGAAGCACCGGCGCCCGGCATGCCCGAAGCCATACCCCTGCGCCCCTGCCTGCGCCCGACTTTAGTCGTCAACCACGATGAGATGACCTGGAAATTTTGCGTACGTGGACCAGGATCTTGTGTTTGCGCTTCTTCAAAAATCAAATGTTCGCCCGGCACTGCAAAAAATGATTTGTCTTTTGCAGCCACGTCATTGAACAATTCCCAGGTTCCTTCCGGCTTGACGAGCTGATCTCCGTTACCCTGCACGAAAAGCACGGGCATGTCGGTTACTCTCTTTGCAGCATCATGGTTACTATTCATAAAATCTTGAAATTGAATTAGCTCTTGCGGGCTCAAATTCAGCCTGGCAAGCGGATCTTGCTGCCACTTGTCGCGCAGCTTCTGATTCTGAGTCGCCGCATTCAGAACATCACCGCCAACATTGGCAAGATTGAAACCGGTGAGCAAATTCATGAATACTTTGGCGCTGGTTTTGCCTTGATTGAAGCGCTCTCCTGCAGGTACGGAAGAAATCAGCCCATCGATCAGATCCGGATACATGGAAGCAGCTCTAAGAGCAATCGCACCGCCCATGGATTCTCCGAGAATATAGAGCGGCACTCCTGGATGAGCTGCCCTTATTGATTCACAGGCTTGCTTGATGTCCGTCAAACAATCATTGAAATTGACTTGAGCTTTTCCTTTTGCGCTCAT